>JAAWDC010000081.1 GCA_022793565.1 Bacilli bacterium | reverse complement strand
TTGATAATCTTCAATATGAATTGAAGTATAAACATCATCTCTTACTAATTTTTCATTTAAGATAACAGCATCCTCGTAATTATAACCATTAAATGTCATAAATGCAACAACTACGTTCTTACCTAAAGCAAGCTCACCTTTATCCATACTTGGCCCATCTGCAATAACTTCTCCACGCTTAATTTGGTCACCCACTACTACACATGGTCTATGATGATAGCAAGAATCCTGGTTACTTTCTTCAAAATTTGCTAAATAGTAAGTATCTTTTCCTGTTTTATTTTTAATTACAATACGTTTTGCATCTACATATTCGACAATACCATCTGCCTTAGATACAATGGCTGCTCCTGAATCTCTCGCAGCAATATATTCAACACCAGTTCCAACAAGAGGAGCTTCGGCTTTCAATAATGGTACTGACTGACGTTGCATATTAGCTCCCATCAAAGCACGAGTCGCATCATCATGCTCCAAGAATGGAATACAACTTGTCGTAACTGCCACAACTTGCTGTGGAGAAACGTCAATATAATCCACTTGTTCAGGTTTTACAAGTATATTCTCACCACGGAAACGAGCTGCTACTTGATCATCGATCATTACATTGTTATCATCTGTAGTTACAGTCGCTTGAGAAATGATAACATCATTTTCCTCATCAGCGGTTAAATAATCAACTTGTTCTGTAATTTTACAATTATCAACCTTACGGTATGGTGTCATAATAAATCCATACTCATCTACTTTTGCATAACTAGCTAAAGAAGTAATAAGTCCGATATTCTGACCTTCTGGAGACTCAATTGGACAAATTCTTCCGTAATGAGAAGGATTAACGTCACGTACTTCCATACCAGCACGATCTCTTGATAAACCACCAGGTCCTAATGCTGATAAACGACGTTTATTAGTAAGTTCTGAAATAGGGTTGATCTGATCCATAAATTGTGACAATTGACTAGAACCAAAGAATTCTTTCATCGCAGCAGTTACTGGACGAATATTAATCAATGTCTTTGGAGTTACTTCTTCCATTTCTTGTGTTGTCATTCTCTCACGAATTACACGTTCCATACGAGAAACACCAATACGGAATTGATTTTGTAAAAGCTCTCCTACTTGACGAATACGACGATTTCCTAAATGGTCAATTTCATCATAGTTCCCAAGTCCACTTAATAAACATAAATAATAAGAAACAGCTGCATATACATCAGGAATAGTAAGTCTCTTAACTTCAACATCTTGATCATTACCAATAAGTGTAATCTTCTCACTTTTCTTATTTGGATTATAAATTTTAACTTCCTGAACTCTTTTATATACATCAAGCTCATCATTGATCTTTGTATCTTTTAACCCATAACCAGAAGCAAAGATTGGCTTTAATGTATCTAATACATCTTTTGTTACAAGGGTATCTTTTGAAACAATAACTTCACCATCCACTTTTATATCTTCGGCTAAAGTTTGATTCAATAATCTTTCTAATACATTTAATTTACGATTAAATTTGTAACGTCCAACACGGGCTAAATCATAACGAAATTCATCAAAGAAACGAGTAATAATTTGGTTCTTAGAAGAATCTAATGTCGCAGGCTCTCCTGGTCTCAATTTCTCATAAATTTCAATTAAAGCTTCATCCGTATTCTTTGTAGAATCTTTAAGAATCGTATTTTCAATATATTCATTCTTTCCGAATAATCCTCGGATATCATCATCACTAGACAGACCAAAAGCACGTAACAATGTAGTAAGTGTTACTTTACGAGTTCTATCAATTCTTACATATAATACATCACGAGCATCTGTCTCAAATTCAAGCCAAGTACCACGAGTTGGAATAATCTGAGACGTAATTAGTTCACGACCATTCTTATCAATCTCAAGATTGAAATATACACTTGGAGAACGAACTAACTGCGATACAATAACACGTTCTGCACCATTGATAACAAATGTTCCACTATCTGTCATGATTGGCATGTCACCCAAGAAAATTTCTTGTTCTTTCACTTCACCAGTCTCATGGTTAAAAAGTCTGACATCCACTTTTAAAGGAGCAGAGTAAGTAGTCTCTCTATCTTTGCATTCTTTAATAGAAAATCTTGGTTCGTCAAAATGATATTCACCGAATTCTAAAGACAAAGTTCCAGCAAAATTTTCTACGGGGAATAAGTCCTGAAAAACTTCTTTAATACCAGTAGTTGTAAACCACTGATAAGATTTTGTTTGAATCTCTAAAAGATCCTTAAGCTCATAAGTATTCTTAATTCTAGAAAAACTTCTTCTTTTACGATGTTTACCGCAATCAATTATTTTATATGCCACAAAATTCACCCCTATACACATATAATCAAAGAACATATTTATAAAAAATAATACGTTGCCAATTTATATTATTAACATAAATCATTCAACAAGTCAATGATTTATACATTTTATTACAAAAAAACCTTTATTTTTTTCTACAACAGATACATCATAGAATTTCTCCAATTCCGAGACTGTCGATTTCGCACCCTGATCCTTGTGAATTACACAATAGAGAAACCCACCAGGAATCAAATGATCTTTTGCACCTAACAAAATATCATAAACTACCTTTTTTCCAGCACGAATTGGTGGATTAGTAATAATTACATTGTACTGTTCCTGAACATGCTCATAACAATTACTTTCAAAAACTGAAACACTCAAATGATTTTCTTTCGCATTCATCTTCGCCAAATGAATTGCTCTTTTATTCACATCACACATATCTACCTTACATCCAGTAACTTTAGAAATATATAGTCCAATCGGTCCATATCCACATCCAACATCAAGTATTCTCCCCTCCAATTGATCAATTGGAACATTTTCAAGTAAAAGACGAGTACCAAAATCTAACTTATCTTTAGAAAACACACCATTATCTGTAAAAAGTTCTAAGGATGTACCCAAAATAGTAATAGACAGCTGCTTAATTTCGCTCGGTAAAGATACATTATCAAAGTATTGTGCCAAAATAACCCTCCTATAAATTTCAACAACATTCATTTTTCATAAAAGCAAAAAAAGAACCAACTATCAAATATAAAATAGTCAGTTCTCCTTTCGTACCCATATAATACACCACTATTTTACAGAAGGTCAAGAAAAAATAGTAGTAATTTAGGGAAAGTCAAGATAATATACATTTTTTTACATTTTGTTGATGCTAAGAAACAAAAATATGAGAAAAATTGCACATGTATTTGCCTTGGCTAACATATTCTCAAAACTAATACTCAATACACCTTGAGCAGCTAAAAAAGGTAGTAACTGAACTATACCATATTTATTCTCAAGCTCCTCCAGCTCTTTCTCGTTCCCATAACAAAACTTTAAATTCCCATTGCCTTAGTATCTACTAAGTAATAATAGAATTTTTCTTTATAATTAATTGCTAACTACTGCACATTTATTATCATCACCTAATACGAACTTTCACTTCTACTATTATCGCCTTCTATCTATGTTATTCTCTTGAAAAATAACACTTACAAAATGAACCGCTTATTATCTGTATACTATTCTTTTAAATAAACGAATATACATTTAGAAAATAGAATATTCAAAACAGAAAAGCTGATATTGAAGATAATCCCAATGACGAAGAATTACAAAAATCATACTACTACTCTAATCTAATAGAGTTTTCTTTAAATAAACAGTTACTTTTCTCTTTTCATATTCACTATCCCTTCCCTAAATCATCCATACAATCCACTTCTTTATGCACAATGTTACAACTTCCAAGAATAAGAAACATGAAAAATACCATATGAGAATAAAAAAAAGAACCACCTATGTGGTTCCCTTTAACATCTATTGAATTACTTAAATTCAACAGTAGCTCCAGCTTCTTCAAGCTTAGCTTTAATGTCATTAGCTTCGTCTTTAGAAACGTTTTCTTTAACAGTACCATTATTGTCAACGATATCTTTAGATTCTTTTAATCCTAATCCAGTAATTTCACGAACTACTTTGATTACATTAACTTTAGCAGCACCTGCATCTGCAATTACTACAGAAACTGTAGCATTTCCTTCATCAGCAGCGTCTCCTGCTGCAGGAGCTGCAGCAACTGCTACTGCACTTGGATCTACACCAAATTCCTCTTTCATTGCATCTACTAATTCTTTAATTTCTAAAAGACTCATTTCTTTTAAGCTTTCAATAAAGCTTTCTTTTGTTAACTTTGCCATTTTCTTTTTCCTCCCTTATTTTTTTATTAATCAGAGATTACTCTCCTTCTTTTTGTTGTGCATATAAATCTAAGCAGATTGATAAATCTTTTGCGATTTGAATCATTCCACCAGCAAGCATTGTAAGTAGACCTTCTCTTGATGGAATCTTTGCAAGCTCTGAAAGTGCAGCTTGATCTGATTTTTCCCCATCTACAATCCCTACTTTTAACATTAATGCTGGATGTGTTTTTGCAAAATCAGATAAAACCTTAATTGGCGCAATTGCATCTGCTCCAAATGCTAATGCACTAGGTCCTTCTAAACTTTCGTCCAAATCGATTTCAAGATCATGAAATGCTCGAATCATCAAAGTATTTTTATATACTTTATAATCGCTTCCTGTCTCTCTTAATGCTCTTCTAAGCTCTTTTGAATCACTATCAGTCAAACCACGATAATCAAACAAAACAATTGTAGAAGAATTAGAAACAGTATCTTTAATTTCATTAATTACAGCCTGTTTTTGCTCTAAGATCTTTACATTTGCCATTGAAACACCTCCTATGATTATTAATTTATTTAGGGATGCCATAGAAAAAGTCCTTGACTATGCCAAGAACTTTCAAACTTGATTTTAAGTCCTCGGTAGGATTTACTTTTACACCTACTGTCTTTGGCACCAATAAATTACTAATATTATAAACGATACTTTCCTATTTGTCAAAAGAATTTACTAAAATCTTAATTCCTGGACCCATAGTACTTGTAACAGAAATATTCTTAACATAATCACCCTTTACAGTTGCAGGTTTTACTTTAAGAATTGCTGCTACAAACGCATTTAAATTTTCAATTAATTGCTCGTCTGTAAATGAAGTCTTTCCGATAATTCCATGAACATTTCCGAAACTATCAGTTCTATATTCAACACGACCAGCTTTTACTTCAGATACTGCTTTTGCTACATCAGTAGTAACTGTACCAGTTTTAGGATTAGGCATTAACCCTTTAGGTCCTAAAACACGACCTAATTTACCAAGAAGTGGCATCATATCTGGAGTAGCGATCATAACATCAAAATCGAACCAATTTTCTTTTTCGATTTTTTGAAGCATATCAACATCTCCAACATAATCAGCTCCTGCTTCAGTTGCTTTCTTTACATTTTCTCCTTTAGCGATTACTAACACACGCTTTGTCTTTCCAGTTCCATGTGGTAATACAATCGCACCTCTTAACTGTTGATCAGCTTTTTTAGTATCAAGATTTAAACGAAGTGCAACTTCAACACTACCATCAAATTTTGTTGTAGAAGTTTCTTTAACTAGTTGAATTGCTTCTTCTTTACTATAAAGCTTAGACTTTTCTACTTTCTTTATAGCCTCAACATATTTTTTACCATGTTTTTTCATTTTATTCCTCCTTATGTGGTATTAAGTGTATTTCTACACAAGTAGCGAGATATGATATCTAGGATATCAAAGTCGATAAGCGGATCTCTCCCACATAGGTCAATAGCCTATATGCATAAATAATTGTTTTTAATTAATCAACAATTGTAATTCCCATATTACGGGCAGTACCTTCAATAATCTTCATTGCTTCTTCTACAGTATAAGCATTTAAATCAGGTAACTTAATTTCTGCAATTTCTCTTAATTGTGCTCTAGTAATAGTTCCAGCAGTCTCACTACCAGTTTTACTAGCACCTTTTTGTACTCCAGCAGCTTTCTTAATTAAGAATCCTGCAGGTGGAGTTTTAATTACAAAGTCAAAAGTTCTATCATCATAAACAGAAATTTCAACTGGTAAAATATCTCCCATCTTATCTTTTGTTGCATCGTTATATTTTGTACAAAACTCTTGTAAATTAATTCCAGCAGGTCCTAACACTGTTCCAACAGGTGGAGCCGGTGTTGCCTTACCAGCAGGAACTTGTAATTTAATCTTTCTTACAACTTCTTTTGCCACGAAAAACACCTCCTATATATTTTTGTTACGTTTTCACGTGTGTGGTCCAAGTAGCTTTTTATCCGCTCGATTAACTTTCTAATCTTTTACTTCATTGCTTCCCACTAAATCTATATAATTAAATATAGCCCCTAAATAATAACATTATTCATAGAAAAAATCAAGTTCTTTATAAATTTCTTAAAATTTTTCTATTAAAATATGTAAATTTAAAATAGAGTATCCTAATTTGTAGGCTCAATATCAGAAATTTCAACTTCAACAGAAGTTTCCTGTCCAAATAAATCTACAAGTAAGACAACCTTCTTAGATCCAGATTCATCTCCGTCGATAACTTCATCAATTACTCCAACCATATTCATATCTGCAAATGGTCCAGAAACAATACGAACTCGTTGACCCTTTGCTAGTTCTTTATCTACATCAATTCGACTCATTCCCATATTATTTAAGATCTTGTCAATTTCGTAAGGTTGTAATGGTGTTGGTTTCGCACCCTTTCCACTAGAACCTATAAATCCAGTAACACCTGGTGTATTACGAACTACATACCAAGCCTCATCACTCATTACCATCTCAACAAGAATGTACCCAGGAAAAGTCTTACGAACTTTCTCTGTTTTTACGCCTTCACTTTCTTCAACCTCTTTGTGTTCTGGTACAATAACACGGAAAATATAATCCTTCATATCCATGCTTTCTGCACGCATTTCAAGTTTTTCTTTTACCTTATTCTCATGTCCAGAATAAGTATTTACTACATACCATTGCTTATCCATAATCTACACACCTGCCTTTAATAATGCAAATAATAAATCTATGAGATAGAAAAATGCAGAGAAAAATAACATGAAAAGTAATGTAGCAGCAGAGTATTTAACCATTTCCTTTTTCCCTGGCCATTTTACTTTAGAAACCTCAACACGCACCTCATAAAAATATTTAAATATTCCCTTTTTAGGTTTCTTAACTTTTTCCTTTTTTACTTTTTTAGTTTCCTTCTTTTTACCTTGGTCCTTTTTCTTTTCTTTGCTTGGTTTCGATTTTGTTTCAAGCTTTTCTAACTCTTGATCTACATCCAAGACTTCACGATTTGATTTTACAACCTTTGCCATTGATTACCCAC
>JAAWDC010000080.1 GCA_022793565.1 Bacilli bacterium | reverse complement strand
TTTTTATCCCTTTGAAATGTGTGATCACTATTGATATTTATAATATTTTCTAGATCCGATAGATCTTCCATTGATTCTAAATGTTCTTTATTTAATAAATGTTCATTTACTAAAATTGTTTTTACACTACCATCTCCATTTAATTTAGCATATACTGTTTCTTCTTTGGTTAAAGCTAAAGTAGAAAATGGCATTCCTAATATGGAGATCGCTAGTATAGTTGCGACTGTTTTTTTCATATGATTCCTTCCTTTCATATTTATATTTTTGGTTTTCATTCCTAACGTTGTTTTCATGATCAATGAATCAAAAATGATTAGAATTGATGGCACGATCATCATAACAACAATCATACTGATAATCGCTCCTCTTGCGATTAAAGTACATAATGATCCAATCATATCAATTTTAGATACGATACCAACTCCGATGGTTGCACCAAAGAAGCACATAGCACTGACAAAGATAGAATTAATCGAATTATCAAGAGATATCTTAACGGCTTCTTTTTTACTATATCCATTTTTTCTTTCTTCCAAGTATTTTGTAGTCATTAAAATAGCATAGTCAATTGTTGCTCCCAACTGGATTGTTCCAATTACAACAGAGGCAATAAATGGAATTTCGGTACCAGTAAAATAAGGGACTCCCATATTAATAAAGATCGCAAACTCAATTGCTGTAACTAGTAATATTGGAAGAGAAATTGATTTTAGAACTACCATCATTAAGACAAAGATAACACCGATCGACGTATAATTTACATTGTGAAAATCTTCATCGGTTGTTACTACTAAGTCCTTCATCAGCGCTCCTTCTCCTGCTAAAATAGCTTTGTCATCATAACTCTTAATAATTTGATTTACTTCCTCTAACTGATTATTTAATTCAGTGGTTGCGATATCATATTGTGATGCAATAATAATCATTTTATATTCTTCTGTTTCATAGATAGAACGAATACTATCTGAGATCATATCTTTTGTAATTCCAAGATTTACTAAGCTAGATGGATTTACTACCAGATCTATTCCCTCTACCTCCTTGATTTTTTGAACCATTTCATTGATTTTATAGTCTTCCATATTCTTTTTTACTAAAACAATTTCTTGAGAAACCATTCCAAAGTCTTCTTTTAGTGTCTTGGTTGCAATTGTATATCCGTAATCTTCTGGAATTGATTCATCTAATTTATAGTATACGAGGGTTTTTTTCTGAGCGAAATAAGCGGGTACTAATAAAATCATAAATACTATAAAAATTGCTATATAATGTTTCATTACAAAGTTTTTTATGTATGTAAACTTTGGCAATAACTCTCTATGGGTTGTTTTCTCTACTTGTTTATCAAAAACTAATAATAATGCTGGAAACACTGTAATCACACAGATTACACCAATTAATACCCCTTTTGCCATGACTAAGCCAATATCTACACCAAGAGTTAAATTCATCGTACATAAAGCTAAAAATCCTGCAATTGTTGTTAAACTACTACCGAAGACAGATACCAAAGTATCATGAATGGCATGTTCCATAGCCTCTTCTTTACTTTTGTATTCTTTCTTAGCTTTTTCATATTTATGATATAAAAAGATTGAAAAGTCTGTGGTAACTCCTAGTTGAAGTACTGCTGCAATAGCCTTTGTGATATAGGAAATTTCTCCAAAAATAATATTACTTCCCATATTAAATAGAATGGCAATTCCAATATTTGCCATTAACAATAATGGAACTAGGTACGCATCTAAGGATAATTCTAGGACAACAATACATAATATTGCTGCAATCGCAACATACAGTAACATTTCACTATTGAACAATTCTTTAGTATCTAGAACCATGGCACTCATACCGCCAATTTTTACTTTTTCGTCTGTGATGTTTCTCATTTCTTCTACAGCTGCTAGTGTTTGATCATCACTCGTCGAGTTTTCAAAGGTTACGAGTACTAATTTACTCTTTCCTTTTGCAACTTTAGAAATCAAGTCACTTGGTAGCATTTCTACTGGAATTGTTGTTCCTGTAATGTCATGAATGCTAGCAACATATCCTACACTTTCTATATTTCTAAAATTATCTTCCAATTCTAGTATTTCTTGATTTGACATATCATCTACTACCACAATAGAGAATGCTCCCATGTGAAAGTCTTCTGTTAAAATTTTTTCTCCTTTTAGTGTTTCAATATCACTTGGTAGATAAACTAAAATATCATAATTAATGTCTGTTAGAACATACCCTAGTAAAGATGGGATCATTAGGATAATAGTAGCCATAACAATTAACCATTTATGTTTACAAACCAAATTACCAATTTTGTTCATATATTTTCCTCCATTCGACATAACATTCTATTCTTTTTTTCATAAAAAAACACCAACAGAAATGGAATTCTGTCGGTTATCTAAACATCTTTTAAAAAACGTATTTATAAATAAACTACACTTTGTATGTTATCTTTACAAATGTCACAATCAGAGTATAATACTATTTAGGTGATTTGAATGAATAAAAAGGATTTACGCGTTGTAAAGACACAAAATGTACTTTATATTACATTACTGAATTTAATGAAGGAACACCCCTTTGAAGAAATTAAAGTATCTGATATTTGTAATAAAGCTTTAATTAATCGTTCTACTTTTTACGCACATTATGCAGATAAGTATGACTTACTTTCAGAATTTATCCAAGAGTTAAAAAATTCTCTTACTTGTGAGTTAAAGAAAAATAAAAATATTTCTAATACGAGAGAGTACTATTTAGAGATGATTAAATTATTCTTAGATC
The DNA here is from genome assembly GCA_022793565.1 of Bacilli bacterium. Classification (GTDB taxonomy): domain Bacteria; phylum Bacillota_I; class Bacilli_A; order RF39; family UBA660; genus Alloscybalousia. The sequence continues at coordinate 556 of JAAWDC010000080.1, read as the reverse complement.
ATATTGAAGCGAAAAGGGAAAGCTATTTAGCAATTATGATTCATAATAGAAATAGTATTACTATGGATATTATTTATGATGTTTTGGATCATGATATTACTTCTCATTTACAACAAGATCAATCCTTAAAGAAAAATGATATTCCAGGGGAGATTATAGCTAAATTTTATATTGGGGCTGTTGTTAATGTTGGCATAGAATGGTTGAAAGACGGAAAACAATATACCAAAGAAGATATCCTCGGATACTTTGATTTATTGATTCCAAAAGAATTGGGTAATTAATCTTTGTTACTATCTGTTTTTTCTTTTTTAAAAAATTCAATTACGGCATTTGTAATAGAACGAGCTACTTTTTCTTGATATTCCTTTTTTTGAAGTAGATATCGCTCATTGGCATTTGATAAGAACCCACATTCAATTAAAACGCCTGGAATTGTTGTATTCCGATACATATAAAGATCTGTTTTTTTCAGCGTACGAGTTGTTTTTAAATCATTTTTAAAATGTTTCATTAGAATCTCAGCAAGTTCCTTATTCTGGGGATTAATTGGATG
>JAAWDC010000079.1 GCA_022793565.1 Bacilli bacterium | reverse complement strand
GTTAGACTGTGTTCAAAAGAAAGATGCCTATACTTATACAAAGTATGCTTATTGTTATGGTAAGTTAGGAAATGAGAAAAAGGCTGTTTCCTATTATGAAAAGGCAATTACTGAGGATGCTAAGAACATTTTGGGAATAGTTTCTTATGTTTCTTATTATAGATCGCTTCAAAAATATGAAGAAGCTATTTTAGTGCTTCAGCGATATCAAAAAAAGAATCCAGAGTATAAGGGAAGAGTTCTTTATGAAATGGCAAAGGTTGAAAGTGATAGAGACAATTATAAAAAAGCATGTTTTTATTTGAAAAAGGCTGAGAAAGTGGAAGATCATCCATTAATTTTTTGTGATTTGGCTTGGAACTATAAACAGTTAGAGAAATTTGAGGATGAGTTGGTTTATTTGAGAAAGGCTGAGGAAAGTCTCCTTGAGGATTCTTGGGTATTTATGGAGCTTGGTTCTTGTTTGCTTCAGTTAAATTCTTTTAAAGAAGCTTTATCTTATTTTGAAAAGGTAAATTTAGGTAATTTAGAAATGGATTTAGACCGTTATTCTTATGAAGTTGGTTTTTGTTATGAAATGCTTGGAGATTTTGAAGTAGCTAAGAGTTTTTTTGAAAGAGTGGAAAACAAAGAGGCATATACTTTTGGACATCTTATTCGTTGTTGTTATGCTCTTGATGAAGTAGATCAGGTGTTAAATTGGGCCAATCAAATAGATTTTCAAAAGGCAGAAGATCCTTGGTTTTTGGAACTTTATTTGGATGTTCTAATAGTTCAACGTCAATATTCTGTTATGCTTTCATTTTTAGAAGAACAGAAGAAAAAAATTCCACGATTGTTATATTTCAAGAAGAAAGTAGAGGGACTTTGTTATTTATCTAAGAATAAAAATGATTTAAATTTAGAGAGGGCGTTCAAAGTTCAGCAACAAGTGGAACGGTTGGAAAAGGAGACTAAGGAGACTTTGTTGTGGAGAGGTATTCTTTTTAACCGACTTCATGACCAAAAGCAAGCAGAGGAGTTCTTGAAAAGATCTAGGGAAGCTGGTGAAAAGGGTTATTTATTGAAAAGAGAAGAGATCTATAATTTATATTTACTTTCTAATCAAGATCAATTAAAACAGGCTTTGGATCGTTCTAAAAATCTGTATCATGATTATGGAAAAGAGGAGGCTTTATTTTTAATTGCATTTGGTGAATATAGATTAAAGCATTACTTACGTTCTATTTTTGTACTTCGAGGATTGAAAAGCCAATTTCTTGAAAAAGAAATGTTCATTTTAAAAGCGATTTGTTTTTATAAGATGGGGCGAAAAAGATATGGGAAGAAACTTTTACAACCTTGGATTAGTCAATCTGAGAGATTTGAATTTTTAGAAGAATTTTTGAAGGAGGTTCATTGGACATGAAAAAGGGTTTATTATTAGTTTTAATTCTTTGTTTATTTTCTAGTACTGTATATGCGAAAGGGGAGTATGTATCTTTAGGATTAAAAGCAGCATGCGAATCTGAGGGTATTTTCTTTGATCATTCTGAGTATCATGAGAGTGATGAAAAAGCCAATATTTATATGTTTCGAGGACAAGGCTGTGAGCATTGTTATGAGTTTTTGACATATTTAGAAGCTATGACGGAAAAATATGGGGACATGTTTAACTTAATCTCTTATGAAGTATGGGGAAACTCAGAAAATAAACGATTAATGGAGCGAGTTGTTAGGAAGTTGAGAGATGAAAATAGTGGTGTTCCTTATATTGTAATTGGAAATAAGTCTTGGGCAGGATATTCAGAAACCTTGAATGAGGAGATTTTTGCAGCAATGGAAGAGGAGTTTGAAAATAAAAATGCAAATGATGTTGTGATAAAGGTCATTAACGAAAAAGATACTTTTGGTTTTGATGATTTCTTTGTAATCTGTGGTGCAATTGCACTTGTAGGATTGATTTTCTTCGCTAGAAGTAAAACAAAGGAATCTAGTCAGTTAGAGGAAAGTGTTTAGATGTAACATAATTAGAAAGGTTAGTAGAAAGATCGAATCCATGGCTTAAGTGTTATACTGATATAGAAAATAATCTAAGTATTTCATATAGATATCGTAGGGATGGAATCTATATAGGAATGAGGAGAATTATGGATATAGAAGTAATGATATTGGCTTTTATTTGTAAGGTTTAATTGTTATGTTATAATTCTTTTAAAAGAGGTGATTTTATTGAAAAATTTAAAGGTTTATATGATGGGAACTGCGATAGTTTTAATTTCTGGTATTACAGGACTTATTTCTGGAATTCATGAGGTTGATAGATGGGAGCAAGAGATTAATGGAGATGAGGCATTCAGTTATGAGAATGATTCTCAAACTTCATTTTCTGTAAAACAGCCACCAATTCTTCCTAATACTTTGCCCAGTAGTGAAGGAGAATCTAGTCTCATAGAGAATTCGCAAGTAAAGACTACTACGGAATCAGAAATTGATTTGGAATTTCAATATTTTAACGAAGAGAAGAACTCTTTGAAGGAAAATATAATGAATGGAGATATCGATTCAGTGGTTGAAGTTGGAAAACGCTATATTGCACTTGGAAAGGATTTTATTTATAACGGAACCGAGATTCATGGTGTGACTTTTGATCAATTGACAGAGCAAGGGAAACAGGAAACTTTAAATAATTTAGCAATTATTGATGGATGGATTATGGCAATTGATTCAGATTATAAATCTCAAATCGAAAAAGGGATGGATACTACGAAGAATCTATTTGAAAAAGCAAAAGAAAAAGTTAAATCATGGGTAGGTGGTAATGAATGAAGGTAATTACTATTAAACAACCATTTGCTAGTTTAATTGCTGCGGGAATCAAAGAGTATGAATTTAGAACTTGGAAAACAAAGTACCGTGGAGAAATTTTAATTCATGCTGGTAAGGGAATCAATCGAAAGGCTATGAAGAAGTTTGAAAGTTTTGGGTTGGAGTATCCTACTGGATGTATTATTGCAAAAGTTAATTTGACGGATTGTGTTTTGATTGATCAAAATATGCGTATTAAGTTGCAAGAAGAAAATGAACTTGTGTATTCTAGTATTATTAAGCATACCGATTGGAATGGGTATGGATTTAAGTTGGAGCAAGTAAAAAGAATTAAGCCGATTCCAATCAATGGAAAATTAAGTTTATGGGATTTTGATGGACCAGTAGAGCTTGAATCTGATTCATAAGTATAAGTACCTTTTATTGATAAAAATCAGTTACAAGGTACTTTTTATTTTTTATAGAGGTGGTCATAATTATTTTCTGAGTTCCTAAATTGCTTTTTTATTGATAAATAGATAAAAATACTTGCAAAAATTGTAAAAATATAGATAAAATATATTTTGAGAGTGCAAGAGGATTGTTTTTAGTTTGTTAAATATTTTCTCTTGTGGTTCTAAAGAAAATTATAGTTATTTAAATAGGATAGAAAAAGATAATCCAAGTTGGATTTTGATTTTGATTCAAATTCAGGGGGAAAATGAATTAGAATGAAAAGTGAAATAGAAAATAAGTTAATTCATGCGGACTCCTAAATTAAAAAAAAGAAAATGATTGACAAATCGAGAATGATGTGGTAGAATATGAGCCAATTTTAGGAGGGGTTATTATGCGAACAACTATAAAAGATTTGTTGAAAGAAATTGATGACCAGTATTGTGAAAACATACACCTTGAAAAATTAAGTCTTGAAGAGTTATCAGAATATAAACAAAAATTATTTCATGATTTAGAAGTGGCAGAAACT
>JAAWDC010000078.1 GCA_022793565.1 Bacilli bacterium | reverse complement strand
CTGTTTGGGCTTCCATTTCTGAATCCCCATTCATACTCTCGTTTTCATTTTCTGCTTGGGTTTCTGTTTCAGAGTCTCCATTCATACTCTCATTTTCATTCTCTGTTTGAGTTTCTGTTTCAGAATCTCCATTCATACTCTGGTTTTCATTCTCTGCTTGATCTTCTTTATTTTCTCGAGACATTGAATTCTCTTCGTTTGACAAACTTTCTTTGTTTCTTATATATTTCCAAAATCTCATAATTTTCCAACTTCTATTTCTTTATTTTTTGAATGACGTTCTCTTCTTCTAGAATCCGTAATTGTTCTTCCATATATGCCATATCTCTTCTAGAACAAGGTTCATAATGTGCTTCTCCTTCTAATTCTCCTGCTGCACTGATTGTCCAAGGATGATATTTTCCCTCTTCAAAAATCTGAATTTTTTTGGCATTACCTTGTGCTGCTATCCCATTAATTGGGTTTTGTGTTGGGTATGTTTTTTCTCTTACACCCTCTTTTGTTTTTACTACAAGCGTAAATCCGTAATGTTCTGTTCCAAGTACAACTCCCGGATAAACAGGAAATCTTTGTTCTGCCTTTTTTTGTTTTAAATCTTGATAAAGTGGACATCTTTCCTCTTCAAGCGATGGATCATGTACTACAACATTTGAATGATAGGTTTCTGGATCTACTTCAATTCGCACTGGATTTTTTACTAGTGGTTCTCTATTTATAGGCTTCATTTCAGAGTTTGTCATATCGAGATACGTTTTTGATTCAAAATATTCCCCATCTATTTCTTCTCCTATAATTGAGCGACATAAAACTCCGTTTGAGTCAAAAAGCCATCCTTTCCTTTTTCCTTCCTCATAGATTTCGATTTTTCCATCTCTCATACCAATTGCATTAATATTGCATTCTGTCGGATATAAAATTTCTTCTTGAACTATGCCCTTTTCTGTAATGATTATAAAGCCATAATGCGATGTTTCTAAAATAATTCCTGGATCTAATGGATACTCCTCTTCTCTAGTTTCTCCAAACATCAATTTTTTGTCTTTTTTTCCAAGAACAATAGTAATAGGATCTTTTACTTTTGGTCTAAAATCATACATATAATCCCTCCTGATAACTCACTATACTAACATAGCAGATAACAAATATTCAAACTATTTCTTTATTTTTTACTAAATTTTGTAGAAACTATTGTGTTTTTTCTCAAAACATTTATAATATACATTCATCTTAATGGGAGGAAGAATATTTTATGGCTATAAGTGAGGATAATACAAATATAGAAATTAAGAATGGTATTTTAACTAAAATTCATAAAGCTAATGAGATATTGGAAGTTCCTAAAGGGGTTCATACTATTGCTACTTATGATGGTCATAACTTACCTGTTAAAAAAATTATTCTTCCTGACGGACTACAGACAATTCAAGGATTTGCTTTTTATCAATCTCAAGCGTTAGAAGAAGTTAGTTTACCAAATTCTGTTACTTCAATTGGCCAAAGAGCTTTTGCAGATTGTAAAATGCTTAAAAAAATCTCGCTACCTGTGGGCTTAACTCAGTTAGAGCCAGGGGTTTTCGCTAATTGTGAATCTTTAGAAGAAATTATATTCCCTAAAGGAATTAAAAAGATCCCTTATAGGGCTTGTGCTAATTGTAGAAAGTTAAAACGAGTTGTTATTCCTGAAGGCATTGAAGAAATTGATTGGGCGGCTTTTGCTGGATGTACAAGCTTAGAAGAAATTGTTTTACCCCAGTCTTTAAAAAAATTAAATAAGCAAGTGTTTATGAATTGTAAAAATTTAATGAATGTACAATTATCTAATGACATTACTGTATTACCAGATCAATTGTTTCAGGGGTGTAAGAAATTAGTTTTTCATTTGAATCCAAATATTAAAGAACTAGGTGATAGTACTTTTGAGGGATGTTCAAGACTCACGATATATCCATCTCATGTTACAAAGATTGGAGAAAATTGCTTTAAAAATTGTACAGGTTTACAAGCTGTCGAACTAAACGAAAATATAGAATCCCTTCCAGATGGGGCATTTGAAGGTTGTGTTCATTTAAACACTATTACTACGCAAAGAAAAGTATCATTGCCTATCGGAAAAAGGTGCTTTCGAAACTGTAGAAGCTTGACTTCTATTCCCTCTTTTGTACAAAATTATGATATTCAATCCTTTGAAAATTGTACTTCTTTAACAAGTGTTGATCCTGTTCAAGATTATATTCCGATGGCATGTTTTCGCGGCTGTCAAAATATAAAAGAAGTCTCTAATTCAAATAAAATCCGAAAATTTGGAAGTTTTGCTTTTTCTGGATGTCAATCTTTAGAAGAAATGGAAATCAATACCCAGGCTATTGCAGCGAATGCTTTTAGCCATTGTAAAAATTTAAAGAAAGTGGCTCTTTTTCCTGGAATGAGATCTATTGGGACTGAAGCATTTTTTGATTGTCCCAAATTAACAGATGTTCTTTTCCCAGATACAATTGAATCTATTAAAAAGAGCGCATTTCAATATTGTCATAGTATAAAGAGTTTTACAGTTCCTTGTAATCTAACTTGCTTAGGAGAAGGTGCATTTTCCTACATGAATTCTTTAGAATATATTGACGTTTCACCTGAAAATAAAAATTTTCAAACCCCAGATCATAAAATATTAATTCGTCTTTTGAATCAGAAACTTATTTTATATGCTTCTGGTTGTAAAGATAAGGCATATTCCTTGGAGGATTACAATATACAACTGGATGCTTTGGGGGTTACAACCATCCGACCAATTTCGGGAATTGATGTGTATGCTTTTGCAGGGGCTAAAAACTTAGAAGAACTTACAATCTGCGCCTGTACTGATAATATTGAGTCTTCTGCATTTATGGGATGTACCAATTTAAAAACTTTGACTATTAAAGCAATTGACTGTTTTACTTGTTCCTCTATTCGTATTCGTGAGCATGGAGAATATTATTATGAAAAGGACGCTAAAATTCCCCTTTATTTACCTTTTGAAACTGTAAATTTCACGGGAAATATTGTAATGATTTATCCAAATGCATTACAATACTTTTCCCATGTTAAAGAAATAAATTTAGCACCTAATGGTGCTTATAAAATTGAAACGGGAGCCTTTTTTGATTGTACAGAAGTTGTATCTGTTCAAATTCCAGAGAATGTAAAAGAAATTAATGAAAATGCTTTTTCTCAAAATACTACTTTAATCTTTGAAAATGGATTGCAAGTTACTGGGCTTTCTAGTATGCAAGCGCATAATGAGTATGGTGACAATTGCCTTTTATATTCTCTCTATGATGGAACGTATCATATTCAACAGAATCAAAGAATTTCTACTATCCATAGAAGCTTTATTGATAGTTCTTGTTCTTTTTCTGAAGAAATTAATCATGACCCTTTAATATTCTTTGATTATACAAATGATTTAATAGACCACAATCTGCTATGCAAAGAACTTCTCAATGGTATCCT
>JAAWDC010000077.1 GCA_022793565.1 Bacilli bacterium | reverse complement strand
ATTCTTGAAAATCAAGTTTATTATCAGCATGTGCACCACCATTAATAATATTCATCATAGGTCTAGGCAAGGTAGTCCCCTTTCCAATATAACGATATAGAGGAATTTCTAAGCTATTAGCACTTGCCTTCATAGCAGCCATACTAATTCCTAAAATAGCATTTGCCCCATACTTAGATTTAGTTTCTGTCCCATCTGCTTCAATCATCGCATAATCAAGTGCTTTCTGATCAGCAGCATCCATTCCTATTACTAGGTCACGAAGTGGACCATTCACATTTGCTACTGCATTCAAAACACCTTTCCCCATATAACGAGTACCACCATCTCTCATTTCAAGAGCTTCTCTCTCCCCAGTAGAAGCACCACTTGGAACCGCTGCACGTCCCATAACACCATTCTCTAAAATAACATCTACCTCAACTGTAGGATTCCCCCTAGAATCTAATATCTCTCTTCCTTTAACATCTACAATTTTCATTTTTTTTCTCCTCTCTAATTCATTGTTTTCTATCAATATATTATATCATTCTAATTCCATCACATAATTCTTGAATTCGTCCCCACGATCTTCACACTGTTTATACTGATCCCACGAAGCACTCGCTGGACTCAATAATAGGATATCTTCCTCGGAACTAATATGCCATGCTTCCAAAAAAGCCTCTTTCAAAAACTCATAGGAATACGTAGGAATATTCATTTTTCGCCCAAACTCTAAAACTCGATTTCTACACGAACCAATCGCAAAAATTGCTTTCACTTCTCCCATATAATCGGATAACTCTTCAAAATCCTGACCACGCTCATACCCACCTAAAAATAAAATAATCGGAGCATGAAAAGACGACAAAGCAATCTGACAACATTTAATATTAGTAGCTTCTGTATCATTGTAAAATTTTCTTCCTTGAACTTCACGAACAAACTCTAATCGATGTTCTACTCCAGAGAAGTCCATCAATACTCTACGAATTGCCTCATTAGATACTCCAAGCTCCTTAACTGCCATAATCGCAGCCATAATATTCTCATAATTATGTGTCCCAATTAGACGAACATCTTTAAGATCTACAATTTTTTCATCATAATAATAAATACTTTTATCAGTTAAATGTGCCCCATTAATCTCTCCATGACTTGAAAAATATTTTACAGAAGATTTAATACTCTTGGTAACCCGAAGAGATTCCTCATCTCCCATATTTAAAATGGCAACATCTTCTTGAGTTTGGTTCTGAAACAATTTAGCTTTGACCTCCTTATAATGCTGATAGGTCTTCATAAACTCCAAATGTGCCTCGCTAACATTTGTAAGAACCGCAATATTAGGACAAAACTCAGTCAAATTCTCAAGTTGCTGACAACTAACCTCATCTACAATAATATCATTTTCTTCTAGCTTATCTAAAAAACTACAAAAAGGATATCCAATGTTTCCTACCAAATGGACTCTTCTAGAATCTTCCACTAAAAACTTATAGATCAAGGTAGTAGTCGTTGTCTTACCATTCGTTCCAGTAATTGCAATTAATTGGATATTCTGATTTTTAGGAAGTAATCTATAAGCCATCTCTGTTTCATTAATAACAGGAATCTCTAACGACTTGGCTTTTTTCACATATGGATGATCAATTGGTACTCCTGGATTTTTTACTAAATACTGATAACTAGAATCTAAAAGGTCTTCTGGATGTTCCCCAAATAAAAATTTGACTCCCAACTGCTCTAACTCTTCAATCTTTCCATGCTCTGTATCTGGGGGTTGTTTTAAATCATTAATTAATACTTGGTTACCACGCTTAACCAAAACTTTAGCAGCTTCATAACCACTTCTTGCAAAACCTAAGATTAATATCTTCCCATTCTCAAACATAAGACATCACCTCTCTTTTCATTATACAACAATTCATGTAGATATTTGACCAAAAAGGAGTGCAGAGAAACAACTTTACAACAAAAAATCTCGACAATATGAACACTATATGATATAATAATCTACCTATGTAAAGGAGGGGAAAGAATATGAAAATCATCACTTTAAGAGAAGAAGATTTTAACGATTTTGCAAAAAACCATAAATATAAAAATCCATTCCAAACATCTAGTTATGGAAAAGTAATGACTACGGAAGGATATAATTATCACTTTCTAGGATTTTTAAATAATAGTAATGAACTAATTGGTGCTTCAATGCTACTTTATAAACCTGTTTATTGGGGATATAAAATTGCCCTTGCTCCCTATGGCTTTTTAATCGATTATACAAACAATGACTTAATAGAGGAACTAACTCTTCGATTAAGAAAACTACTATTTAAACAAAAATTTTTATTTATTAAGATTAACCCTCTAATCCATTGTACTGAAAGAAATAATGAAGGACAAATGATTTCTTATAATCCAGAAATCAATGATATACTGGAAATTCTTCAAAAGAATGGATATATCCACCACGGTTTCAATCGCTTTTTTGAAAATAATAAACCTCGATGGACAGCCATTACTAAATTACTAACATCGAATGATAAACTATATTATTTACTTTCTAAGAATGTAAGAAATAAAATCAACAAAGCAAATAACTGTGGAATTGAAATACATAAAGGTACAATGGAAGACTTACCTATTTTATATGAATTCATCAAAAGAAAACAAAGAAAAAGTCTAAAGTATTATCATTCTATACTAGAAAACTATAATGGAGATGCGGAAATCTATCTAGCACACATCAATCCTTCTAAATACATTAAAAACTGTCAAACCTTATATGAAAAAGAATATGCCAGAAATGAAGAATTAAACGAATTATTACAGAAAAAAAGCACAACTGGAAAAAACATTACCAAATTGATTAATAAAAAAATGGAATCAGACAAAATGTTAGGAGTCCATCATGAAAACCTAGCGACTGCATCTCTACTTTTTCAAAATCATCCAGAAGGAATTACAATCGGTGGATGCCTTATTATCCGCTATGATAAAGGAATTCATTTAATTATTGAAGGATTTGATAAAGAGTATCGAAGCTATAACAGTAATTATCTACTAAAATGGGAATTAATAAAGAAATTCAACAATGAAGGATACAGTTTCTTTAATTTAAATGGAATTACTGGTGAATTTAATGAAAAAAATAAATATTCTGGTCTAAATGAAATGAAACTGGGATACAATGCATCTGCAATTGAATATATTGGTGAATTTGATCTAATTATTAACAAAACCGTATATAATATGTATAAAAAGAAAACAAATAAAAAATAAAGAGTATTATAGAAGAGAAATCTACAATACTCTTTTAATATTAGTAAAAGTTAGAAATATAATAATAGCTCTTATCTTTTGGACAAAGAGAAAAGTAACTAATTTTACAATGTACATTGTTAGAAGGAGGTTCTTGATCAATCGATACGATAACAACATCTTCCATTTGCTTTGTCTCCTCATTCTCTATCATAGTAGAAATCCCCACAACAGGAACACATACCCTTTGATTTAAAACATTAGTAAAAACAGAAACAAATTCCCCATTTTCAAACAACTCAGGTTTGACATAATAATAGATAAAATGGTCATTTCCTAAATCCTTCCTTTGAATTAATAACTGTGGACTCAAAACAAAGTCATTTTCAGAATTAATATCTCGTTTTCCATTCCTCCAATCTCTCTGAAAGTATCCTTTCTCTGAAATTAATTCTACATAGGTAGAATTTTGAGAATGAAAATAATCCAACACCTCATCAAAATCACTCATATAGTCATATGTCGAAAAATAATAATGTTCAAATTCAAAAGACCTACTTTCCTCAGAGTTTTTTTCAGTAACTCTTGCTTCTTCATAATAATTTTTATCAATAAGAGAAAGAGAAGATATGATCTTTTCCCTCAAAGAATTATACTCTAAAAGTTTTCGAAAAGTAACAGGACCATCCATCATTTGTGATTTCCAAATAGAAAAATATTTAGAAATGGCAGTATCCTTATGAGCATCCAACGCAATTAAAAAATGATTAAACTCTTCTTCACTAGAAAAATAATTTTTTAAACTATGATAAATAATTTGCTTTTTTTGATTAACAGAACCATCAAAGTCAGACAAATACTCCATATGATTCCATCCCACAATATAACTAAGTAAAGACATAGAAGATCTTATATTAGAAGAAACATAATCAGTTTGAATAATATGGCAAGCACTACTATCCACTAACATAGACTCTTCCATACAAACATCCAAATAATAAGTTGGAAGTGTTACTACCGTTCTACCATAATCTTCAAATACAAGTTCAAAAGAAATAGTGTCCTCGGTAGGATCAATTTCAAAATTAAGTCCATCCTCTCTAACGTAAGAACTATTTTTCAAAATAGATCCTCGCAAACTATTACTAAATTTTAAATCAGACTGACACCTTGATCGAATCATCGATGCAATAACAATTTTCATCTCATCTAAAAAATCAGTAAGCATCCCAGATGAAGATCCAAATTCATCAGCATAATTATCAAACAGTTGTACCAAACGGCGAGCACTTTCTTCATCAATAGAAGTCTCTTTCGAAATTACATCTACGATTTGCTGAACATCATTTTGAAAAATTGCAGACACCAATTGATCATATCCAACTACATTACAAAGAACTAAAAATTCACGACCTTCTCCATAATATCGTTCCATATAAGCTCTACTCTCTGAAAGCAAAAACATACATTGACTAAGCCCATATCCTACTTCAGTAGAAGGAATTATTCTGTTCAGTAAATCAGCCCAAGCATCTTTTACATCCGTTTGATCATAATCGTAGTTAGGAAATTCATACTTCACAAAATCTAATAATACGTCAATTTGCTCATCGCTCATATATGGATAGTAACGATCTAAAAAGCTGACAATTTTTTCATAATAAACAGTCTTAAAATCAGTTGAATTAGAACCAT
>JAAWDC010000076.1 GCA_022793565.1 Bacilli bacterium | reverse complement strand
GTGGCTCAATCAACCTTCCTCCCAATTCTTGAATTGTACGAATCGATGCTTCATTCTGTGATAATACTGTAATGACAGGAAAGCGAATCTTCATTTTTAACATTGTTTCTATCAATAATTCTAGACTTTGTAACGCATAATGATGCCCACGATGTTCTTTTTCTATTTCATATTCGATATTAGCAAATGGCATAATTGTTGTTTTATCTAGAAAGATAGCAAATTCATAGTGACCTGCCTCTTTGTTTTCTTTTTCTAAATAGAGATCAATATTATCATTAGAAACTACTACATTCCCTCCATCACTTATTTTCTAACAAACTTAGAGAAACTTTTTCCTGATCTTTTTTAACATCGATTACATAGCAATCGACAATATCTCCTACACTAAATAATTCAGATGGATGTTTAATATATTGATCTGTTAATTTAGAAATATGAGCAAGCCCATCATTATGAAGACCAATATCAATAAATAGTCCAAAATCGACAACATTTCGTACAGTTCCTTGTAATTTATCTCCGATATTTAAATCTTCTACATGAAGAACCCCACTTTTTAAGATAGGTTTTGGCATTTCATCCCGAGGATCTCTATTCGGTTTTGAAAGTGCTTCTATAATATCCTTTAAAGTATACGGATCGATTTCTAAAGTACACTGTGCCAAATCAAAATGAGATAACTTTTCTTTTAGTTCTGGTGTACCGATATCTTGAGGTGTACATCCAATCGATTGCAGTAAAGCTTCTGTTTGAGAATAACTTTCTGGGTGAATAGATGTTTTATCTAGTGGATTTTCTCCATCTATAATACGTATAAATCCAATGGATTGTTCATACACCTTATCACTAATTCCTTTTACTTTCTTAAGTTCATCACGGGAAGAGATCTTTCCATTTTTATCTCGATATTCCATAATTGCTTCTATCGCTTTCTTTGTAAGTCCAGAAACATATTTTAATAAAGAAGAAGAAGCTGTATTTACATTCACCCCAACTTGATTCACTGCTTTGGTAACCACAAAATTCAAAGAATCATCTAATTTTTTTCCTTGAACGTCGTGTTGATAAAGACCGACTCCAATACTTTTAGGATCAATCTTTACTAGTTCAGATAAAGCATCCTGTAGTCTTCTTCCAATAGAAATGGCACTTCTTTTTTCAACGGTTAAATCAGGAAATTCTGAAATAGCAAGAGGACTAGCAGAATATACTGATGCTCCTGCTTCGCTTACAATAATATATTCTACTTTTCTTTTTGCCTCTTTAATTGTATCGGCAATGAATGCTTCACTTTCACGAGATGCTGTTCCATTTCCAATTGCAATGACATCTATCTTATACTTTTCAATTAATTCAAGGACTATTTTCTTACTTTCCTCAATTTTATTGTGTGGTTCTGTCGGATAAATAACTTTAATATCTAGTACTTTTCCTGTTGGATCAAGAACTGCAAGCTTGCATCCAGTACGGAAAGCCGGATCGTATCCAAGAACTACTTTTTCTTTGATAGGGGGCGTTAAAAGTAAACTTTCTACATTTTTAGAGAAATTGTCTATTGCCACCTCTTCTCCATTTTCCTTTAATTCTGCTCGAATCTCTCGTTCAATACTTGGAAAAATCAAGCGTTTATAACTGTCTTTAATCGCATCTTTCACTTCCTCTACTACAAAGGAATTCTTATTCTTAATAATTTTAGATTCTAAGTATCCTAAGAGTTCTTCGTCGTTGATGTCAATTCCAACACTTAGAATTCCCTCTTTTTCTCCTCGATTGGTTGCTAAAACACGATGAGGTTTTACTTTCTTTACTGGTTCTGAATATTCATAATACATTTCATAGATCTTTTTCTCATCTTCTCCATTCTTTTTCTTTTTAGATACCAAAGTACCATTTAAGTAAAGATATTTTCTTAACGCCTTTCGGTAGAAGGCATTGTCGCTAATCCACTCTGCAATAATATACTTTGCTCCTTGAATGGCATCCTCTTCGTTTAATACTGATTCCGTAATATATTTGCTTGCCATTTCTTTTAAACTACCGGTTGTTGGAAATGACATTATCATCTTTGCTAATGGTTCTAGCCCATTCTTAATAGCCTCTGTCGCCTTGGTTTTTTTCTTTTCTTTATATGGTCGATATAAGTCTTCTACTTCAACTAATTTTTCACAAGACATAATTGATGTTTTCAATTCGTCTGTTAAAAGCCCTTTTTCATCGATTAAACGGATGACATCTTCTTTTCTTTTCAATAGGTTTACTTGATACTCATATACTTCATTAATGCTGCGAATAATTTCCTCATCTAGTGCACCAGTTGCCTCTTTTCGATATCTTGCGATAAATGGTATGGTATTTCCTTCACTTAATAAACTAAGTACTGTTTCTACTTGTTTGGGTTTTATATTTAAATGATTGCTAATTTCTAATACTATCTCTTGATTCATAATTTTCCTCCACATATTATTCTAACAAACTAAGTAAAAAAAGTTTAGTACATTGACCAAACTTTACTTATCTTAACAAAGGAAACTTTTCTAACTATCCAAATATTTTGTTATTTCTTTTGCTTTTTTTCTTATTAATTCTCGAGGTTCTTGGGCTATATATCCTAGTGCTACTGCACTTATTAGTTTCTTTTCTTTTGAGTCGATCTGAAAGTAAGTATTTACCTGTTCTTCTACTGAACATATATTGCCAATCCATAAAGATCCAATTCCAAGTTCTGTTGCTTTTAATAGCATATTCTCTATCATTGCACCAATTGATAACCAGTTAAATTTTTCTTGTTCAAAATCATTACAATATATCAGTAACAATGTATCGCAGTTCTCGATTGTATGAGCTGTTTTTATAAAACTAATATCTTCTATTTTGGACTTTCCATATTCTTCTAAAAACTGAGCAATCTCTTTTTTTTCTTTTCTAATCACTAAAACTTCCCAAGGCTCTTTGAAATGAGCGGATGGTGCGAGTGTCCCAGCCTCAATTATCTGATCTATACTTTCTTTTTTTACTTCCTTTGGAAGATACTTTCGAATACTTCGTCTTTTCCTTAAAACTTCTATAAATTCCATACAATCACCAATTTTATTATAGAAAAAGGAAGGTTCTTTGTAAACCCCCCTATTATCTTTCTAATTTCAATTTTATAGTTTTTTCTTTTTTCCAATTTTGTGGATCTTCTTCTTTTTCTAGTTGTCGTAGGAAGACAGGTCTTGGAAGATCATTCGATATAGTTTCTGTACTTTGATTTAATTTAGAATCTGCTATTTGTATTCTTTGATGATTCGGTTCTTGATTGGATACAAATTGCGGTTTTCTCGAATCTGTTTCTCTTGTCAATTGTACATTTGATATATTGGCTGGTTCTTGGACCTTATCTTTTTCCTTTGCTTTGGCTAATTTATTTTTCAATTCATTTACTGTAGCAAATTCCTCTTCCTCGGACTCCCCTATTTCTTCCTCTATTTCTTCCTCTTCTTTTTCCTTCATATAAGAAATCACTTGTATTCCTATTATACCCAGCAATGTATTAATTGAAGAGGCTAGTAATGGAATTTTATAACTAGCAAAATCAAACCCACTAATGATTAGAGATGGCATTGTATGGAAAAGACCATATATTCCACTTGAAACAAATAAAATAGAAAAGATTCCAGCTATAACCAATTTCATTGTATTTTTCTTACTTACTTCTGGCTTTTCATTTCCTGTTGATTCCTTAGACTCCTTAATTTTTTGTTTCTCTGATTTCTTTTTTATTGGTTTAATTCTTTTTCGGAAATTAAATAGTTTCTTTTTTGGTTTTCTTGGTTTCTTTTGAGTATCTATTTCTTGCTTAAAAACTGATTCTGGAGTATATTGGTTAGATTTTTTCCCTTTCTCTAACTCCTTTTCGATTTCTGCTAAATAAGGGTCTTCTTTGGCCCCTTCTCTAATCTCTCGTTCTACTTTTTCATCTAAAGCCTTTACGTACTCATAATTATAATAATATAGATATGAATAATATCGTTTCTCACATTCTTTAGTAGATATATTTTCTAATCCATTCTTTTTTATAAAATCCTCTTTGGTCAATGGCTTTGGTGGATTTTGTCGAAAGAAAAACTTTCGAACTATATTTCGATACTGAATCTCCGTTGGCATTTGCGTATTCATTCCTTTTTCCCCCTCTGATATAGACTGTATTATACCACGCAGAGGCGATAAAATCAATAATATTACTGTTCTTCTTCTGGTTGTAATAAAGATTTATGCATGATCATTACTATTTGAATTTTATTCTTTTCGATCTCTGGATCTAATCCAGAACTAGAATTTATCATTTGTGGTAGTCCATTTTTAGTATTGTAAATTAAAAATGGCATATTTTGTGGGTTTAGCTTGGTGAGTGCCATAGCATAATCTAAGTATTCATTTTTTTCAAAGATTCGAAGACGCAAAAGATGGAGATTGGTAAGTTTTTGAAGTTGTGATTCTATACCATTACGATATCCTTTTAGCAAAGTTTCTAAATCTTCTTTTGAAGTAAATAGACAAGTTTTACTATGATCTACACAGTCATTTTCAAAGTAAGGGTTTTGACTAGCTGTCGTCAATTTTAAATAGGCATTTTTAGAGTCACTATCTTCCAATATAAGATATGGTGTTTCTCCAATTTGTAGTTCTTGTCCTTTTTGATATTCCTCATATATTTCGTCTGATATTTCCTCTAATACAATTTTTCCGTGATAATGATCTTTCAAGTTTTGTGGTGTATCTTGGTCTAACCAGATCTTTAATTCATGGATTTCACTATTTCCTGGTAAAATTAGTTCTTTACTCTCATGAAGTACATACCCAGAAGACTCAATTTCTGATAGACTCCGTGGTTTGAAGTTATCAAATTGAAATCGGATATATTGAGGAAGAATCTGACGATCTATACAATCTTCTTCATTTATTAGTGCGATATCTTCTACCAATCGAATACGATAAAAATATCCATTGGAAGAAATATTGGTAACACTGAATCTATATCCTTCTTCACTCATAGCCTGCTGATCAGTTTTAGGCTTTGCGTTTGTCAAGGATAGAACATCTCCATTTCCCATTCCATGATCTACATAGCTAAGTTCCAAGTTACTTGTTCCAAAATAATTATATTCTGCTGTAGGAGATGTTGTATTATTCAATGCATAACTACTTCCGAAAAAACCACACGTTAATACTAAAGCTCCCAAAACAATTATTATTAACTCTTTCTTTGTATGTTTTCTCTTCACTATTATCACCATCCTCTTCTATTATAACAAAAGAATTTGTAGATTGTTATATATTCTTGTCATTTCTTTCTTAACTTCATAAAAAAGTAAAAAGAATGAGACTAATATCCCATTCTTAATACTTCAATTGTCATATTATATTTTACTCCTGCTTGATAAGCAGCAGCATTACTTTCAGTTAATAAATCTAACATATATCTCTTTCCACTTCCAATTGCACCCCCACGATCTAAAACGATGGCTATAATTGGTGAAGTATTAGAATTCGATAATCTTAGAATTGTCCCAAAGGGATATTCTTTTCCTGCCGCTACAATTCGCACGCTTCCATATGTAGAATCTGTATAATAAATTCTACCATCACTAATATCATACCCTGTTGCTGTTTTTCCTGAGGTACATCCATAACAATCATGACCATAGTGACTCACATTTCCACTTGCAGTTGCAAGTACAGGTGAGGCTGTTGTGTCTACTGTTTGTGTATATGTATATTTTGGCTTTTGTGGGATAGGTGTTGGCGTAGGTTCTGGTGTTGGAACAGGCGTTGGTGTAGGAGTTGGAGTTGGGATAGGTGTTGCCATAGGTGTTGGTACTGTGATGATATCTACTATCTTTACATCTTCTTCCTCTTCTAAATCTGGTTTTAGCATTCCAAGTTGTTCTTTTTCAAGATAACATACGTCTTTTTCCTTCTGTGGAGAAAACAACATATTATTTAGTTGTTTTGTAATATTTGCATTTAAAACATTTTTATCAAATGTCTCTACGCTTACTACTGTTGCCAAAAATATAGAAACAATTAACACTATTACATAAACACATACTGCTCTGAAAGTATAATTATAAATTTTTTTCATAATTCCTCTCTTTCGAACTACTCCAGTATAGCAGATCCACTTTGTTTTGTAAACTCCCCTTCCTAGGTTAAGTGCCTATTTTATTATATGAAGAATTATAAAAAACTTGTATTTCCTTTCTAATTCATAGGTTTTAAATGATTGTCTTATTTTTTCAAACT
>JAAWDC010000075.1 GCA_022793565.1 Bacilli bacterium | reverse complement strand
TCCTAGATTTTTTAGTGTTTAGAAAAAATTGTATTTCTAAATAGATTGTGATATAATAAGCCCCAAGAAAAGAGGGGGAGTATGAACGTAATAGAAATCCTTTCAAATGAATTGAAAGACAAAAATTGGAATGACGTAGAGAAGGCCAGATATATTTATTTAAGAAGTTGTCAACTGTTTTCTTATGATCCTAAATATCATGCATCAGATCTGTTACAAAATAGTTACAGTATTCAGAATGCAATTAAAACACGTCGCATTAATTTAGAAGATGTTGAGGATAATACTGCAGTATGCTATTCACATTCTGATCAAATCTATTCCAAACTAATTTACGAGTTTTTAGGAATTATATGTGGAATTGGTAGTGCAACAACATTAAGTGTTGGAAATCAAAGGATTATAACACATGCACCAGTAGACTTTGTACGTGCTAAGATGGGGTGTAGTACACCAGGATATCGCTCGCAAAGAAGAGATGAAAGTTTTAAAACGCAGATAAAACAAATAGATAAAGAAATTGGGTATATTGAAGAAGAATACTATGAACATGAATTATGTCAAATAAAAAAACAGATAGAAGAAACATTCTCTAAAATATCAAGTACTCAAAAAGATGAACAACTTTTAAGCAAAATAAAAACTATAAAAGCGTTATTAGAGAGCTTTAAGTTTCAAGATAGCTATTCAGATAGTGCAGCGTGCATTTCGCTATTACAAGAACAGTTGCTTTCAGTTAGCGAAAAATCAAAAGTAAAAACTGCCCCATTATTTCAGGATAATGAAGAAGGATGGACTTTTGTAAAAGTTTATAAAATGGAGTTAGAAGAAGGTATTATCTATTACCTGTTAGAACAAGGAGAAAATGGGTACACCTTTAACCAAACATCCTTTCAAGAAATCGCACCACTAGTAGAAAATATGAAAGGAAGAGAAAAGGAAAAAGCCATGTTTTATAGGAAATAAACTGTCATGATTAGAAGTATATATTTTATATATACTTTTAATTTGACTAAAATATGCTATACTAAAACAGGAGGAAATGAAATGGAGTATTTAGATACATATGATGAAAATAAAAATTTTTTAGGAAAACAACCTAGAAAATATGTTCATGAAAATGCCTTATGGCACAATACTGTACATTGTTGGTTATATGACAAAGAAGGAAATGTATATTTTCAAATTAGAAAAGATGAACAAACATTTTATACAACTGCATCGGGTCATGTCAGTGCAGGAGAAACAGTGAAGGAAGCCTTTGGAAGAGAAATTAAAGAAGAGATTGGAATTGATATTGAATACGAAAAAGCAGAACTTGTAAATATTGTAAAGTTTCAATTAGATAGAGAGAATAAAGATGGGTCAATGTTCAGAGATCGCGCTTTTGCCAATGTATATGTCTATTTATTTGATGGGGATATTACAAAATTCCATTACGATAAAGAAGAAGTAGTTGGTATTGTAAAAGTAAATGCAGAAGAAACACTTCATATGTTTGAACAGGAACAAGGAGCAATTCAGGCTGTAATCATTCAAGAAGAGAATCGACAAATAACAGAAACGAAGAAAGAAGTGGAATTGCAAGATTTTTTAGTAAATCAAGGAGAAACGGCGTTAACAAAATATGGAGATGTGCTAAAAAAAGTAATAGAGCTTTCTAAAGAAAAAAGTATGCAATCTTAAAATATTTTCCGAAAAAGATTGATAATTTAGTACCATGAAATGGTACTTTTTTTAATAAAAAAAGAGACTGAAAAGCCTCTAAGAACAATGAAAGTACTGAAGTTTATGAATAAAGTCCATCTATTTTTTTTATTTTCGCGTTATCTGTTATGGAAGAAGAATCAAGCGGATTATCTTCGACTGTCGGTGTATAAAATGGAGTAATTTCGTCTAGATTTAAATATGGAAGTTCAAATGGTATAAAATAAAAAGTTTCCGTGACTTCATGATTTGTATCTTCACTAACATAAGGATATTCGTTAAGTATTGTTCGAATATCATCTACGCTAGGACTTTTCTCTAATTCTAATTGATCACCATTTTGAACAAGTTTATATGCATAATATTTTGTATGATAAATTTTAACCTTACCAGTAACACCTTCATGTCTCGGATTATTAGTCCATCCTTCATGAATATGAGTAACTTCTTCTGTTTCCCCATCTTCGTTTTCCACATAATCTGTTTCTTCATAGTAATAGTAAAATCTCATATAATCACGATTTGTCTCAATTTGGTAATGAATATAATCAATGTTATCCTTTCCCTCAAATAAGCCATAACTATCCAATTCGTAAAATGCATTTAAGTCAAAAGTGGTTACTGGAAGAAAGTCATTATGTTTTACATAACTGAAAGTATCATTTTCCCCAGCTAACCATTTCTGAATCTTGACATTTCCAATATTTCTTGTATATAGATGTACATGATAAGTAGAAGATATGTCACATTGCTCTGGATGCGGAACTGATAAGATCCCACCAAAAAACAACCCCGTTCCTAATAAATAAGGAAAAATAAAAAAAGGAATTTTTTCTTTTTGGCTCATTACAAATGTCCTCCTTCTGTCACTGATAAATACAGATAAAATCGTTTACTATAATATCAGAAAAAACAGAAAAAATCAACAAACAAGTAAACTATATTGCGGAAGAATACATTTTGTGATAAAATACAGTTCAATTATGAATTGAGTGGGGCGATTATATGAGTGATATGGAAAAAGATAAAATAAATCCAACATTAGCTACAATTTATACATCCAATGAAAATATAAAAGGAATGTTAGCATGTCTAGAAGTAATTATGGATGACCGTGGGTATTCTAAATTATATGATGAGTATTTAGAAATAGAAAAAGAGATACCAAGGAATGAAATAGTAACAGAAGAAGAGGAAAAATGGGGATCCTTTGGTGTAGATGTAAGATACTTTTCTATCGCGAATAAATTAGATCATTTTTTTAAAGATCTAATTATTTATAATAATTTTAAAGAATTAAGTGATTGCCTAAATGACATAACTGGGGATACTAAGAATTTGTTTAACAAAGAAGCTTTAGTATCAGTAGACGAGTACATTGAAAAGAATAAACAGCTTATAGAGAAAATCATCGATGCCAAAAATAGTGACATAGTGTATCAATTTACAAATCTTATGGATCGTTCTATAGAAACTTTATTTGACTCTCTAAAGACACTAAGCTTTGTTGGAAGAGAAGACTTATTAATTTCGATCTCAGAAACAAATAGTGATTATTTAAGAGAACACCTCGCATCAAAGATTAGACAAACGATAGATGTTACAGAATATAAAGGGGACTTAGAGGAAGATTATGTGAATTCTTCGACAATTTATGAATGTGCCAAAGCAGATAAGAAAATTACATCCCGTCAAAAGGAAGCAGAAGAGTTTGAAGAAAGGCAACAACTATTAGAAAGAGAAATAAAAAATTACATTTCTGAATTAAAAGAAACGATACAGGAAGCAGGACAAAGTATCCAAGTTTATACTGATAATTTATTGAGATTAAAACTAAATCGAAAAGGAATCATAGCCAAAAAGGTACTTTTTAATTTAACATTAGTTCCACTAATTGTAATTCCGCTTTCTTGTCCTTTTCTTGGACATAAGCTTGGAAAGAGTCTATCGTCTAAAATAATACTTACAAAGACATATACTAAAACTGTAGACATGGATTCAGGAAAAGTGGTATCCTCTTCTGAAAGTTACGAAGAACTAAATACATCCTATGTAGCAAGTGTTACCATCTGGGATCCATGGAAGAAGAATCTCTCTGGATCTAGTTATTCTAGAAATGGAGTGGTCTATGACTATACATTACCAGAAGAGGTAGAAGAAGACTTTCATCTAACATTAGATACTATAGATCCAGAAAACTTAGTAAAGAAATATCCTTTAGAAGAGACAACTTCAACAGTAGATAACAAGAAATATCTAACAGAAAGTCAAATCTATGTTACCGAAACATACCAAGATGTGAATCAGGTTGTACCTAGTACCAAATATAATATACCTTATACAGTGAGTGGTTTAGGCTTAGGTATCCTTCTTGGTACGAGTGAAGTTTTAGGATATTATCTTGGTGGAAAGAAATGGATCAACAAGAAAACAAAAAAAGTAAAAAAAGCACTTAAAGAGAATGAAGAAGAAACAGAAAAGACTACTAAGGTTTTAAAGAAGACTTTAGAAGAAAAAGAAACGATGCAAAAAGAGTATGATGATTTAACCAAAAAATAAATAATACTATAAAGAGACTGTATGAAAAAAATCTTACAGTCTCTTTTTGAATGAAAAAAGTATTAAAACAATTCTCGGAAATTATAAATCCTTTCCTATAATAATCTGTATTAGTTTCCTAGTACTAAAACTTGGTAGTTGTTTCTTTACAAAAGCAATTCCTATCATTCGACTTGGAATCTCACAATCTAAGGGGATTTCTCTCAATTCCCCTTGCGCTAATTCTGTGCCAATATACTCCTTAGTAACATAACCTATTCCCATTCCTAGTTTTGTAAATTCAGTGACTAAAGAATAACTGGTAAGTTCAATACTTGGTTTTAGAACTATATCTTTTTGAAACATGACCTGATCTAAGAAGGTTCTGGTATTTGAACCTTTTGCTTGAAGAATCAAAGGATAATTGTTTAATTCGGCAACAGATATTCTATTAGGAAACTTGTCTGGATAAGAAGGAGAAATTACAAATGTATCGTGGACTTCCTTACAAGGAATAATCTTAAAATCAGAGTCATACTCTTTATCTTTCAAATTAAGTATTACTATATCAACCAGTCCATTTCTTAGTTTGAAAAAAAGATCAGAAGTCATACCCGTTGTAATCTGAATATCAATTTTAGGATAAAGTGTATGAAATGTTTTCAAATAGGGAAGTAGGAATTCTTTAGTAAGTGTTGTACTAACCCCAATTCGAATATTTCCCACCTCTAATTGAGAAAGTTCCCAAAATCTATTTTCAGCATTAGAAATATATTCGATAGCTAATTTAATATATCTGTAGAATTCTTTTCCTTCCTCAGTCAAAGTAACTCCACGTTTTGTTCTAATAAAAAGTTTTCCTCCTAATTGCTCTTCTAAATTCTTAATTGATTTACTAATTGCTGGTTGAGAGATATTTAATTCATAAGAAGCCTTTGTAATATTCTCATGATTTGCCACTACATAAAAAATTCGGTATAATTCAAAATCAATATTCATAATAATCTCCAGTTATAATAGATATAAAAAATAGATATTTTAATTATATCAAAAAGAAGAATATAATACAAATAACAGGAGGGAAATTAATGTTAATAAGTTTATGTGGAAAATCATGTGCAGGAAAAACTACTATAGCACATGAATTAATTAATATATATGGTGGAGATGGAATCCAAATAGACATTGATAGAATTGGACACAAAGTACTAACCATAAAAGAGGTAAAGGAACAATTAGTAAATGCGTTTGGAAATATTACGACAAATGGAGAAATAGATCGCAAAAAACTAGGTCCCATAGTGTTTTCCTCTCCAAAACAGATGGAAAAGCTAACAGCAATTACCTGGAAATATATGGAACAGGAAATTGATAAAACCATAGAAGAAAATAGGGACAAAATTATTGTATTAGATTGGGCTTTACTACCAAAGACAAAATATTTTAGAGAGAGTGAATTTCGTGTATTACTAGATGTAGATTATGAAACTAGAAAGAAAAGAGCACTGATGAGAGACCATATTTCAGAAGAACAGTTTGAACTAAGAGAACAAGCTAGTATGCAATATGACAAAACAGATTTCAATTTTGTATTAAATGAAACAAACTATAAAGACTTAAAAGAAATGAGGAAGAAATTATGACGAAAGTATTATATCCAGGAAGTTTTGATCCTATAACGAAAGGACATATGAATATTATTAAACAAGCAAGTGAATTGTTTGATGAAGTAGTAGTAGCAGTTTTACAAAATAGGAGTAAGAAACAAGGCTTATTTAGTTTAGAAGAAAGAATTCAAATAATTGAGCAGTTGTATAAAGAAGTAGATAGAGTAAAAGTCATATTGGGAAGTGGGGCAGCTGTAGACCTAGCATTTCAGTATGGATGTGAAGCAATTATCCGCGGAATTCGAGGAATTAGTGACTATGATCATGAAGTTCAAATAGCAATGACAAATAAGGATATATCAGAAAATAGAATAAATACAATCCTACTATTTGCAGATAAAGAGTATCAATTTGTTTCTTCTTCTACAGTAAAAGAAGTATTTGAATTAGACAAAGATATTAGTAGATATGTAGAGCCTACAGTAAAACAAAAAATGTTAGAAAAAAGAAGATGATTTTAGATGAGTCAAATAAAAATTACGGCACTAGGAACGATCTCCCCATATTGTAAATTAAATAGAAATTGTCCTAGTTTTATGATAGAAGTAGGAGATCAGAAGATTTTATTAGATTGTGGAAATGGGAGTAGTAGATTACTAAACTTTCCAGAAGACTTAAAAAATTTGCACATTTTTATTACCCATTATCATAAGGATCATTATGGCGACTTAGGAGCAATTCAGTCTGCATCCTTCACAAATTATAATTTAGGGATAATAAAAGATCCAATAAATATTTATCTCCCAGAGGAAGATTATAATAAAAGAAAAGAAACGATCCTATTAGATGAGGAATCGTATGCCACATTTCATAACATCAATGAAAATACGAATATAAAAATAAAAGAAGTGGATCTATCCTTTGCAGACAATAATTCCCATACGATAAAATCGTACATGGTTCAATTAAAAATAGGAAATTTAAAGATTGTATACACTTCAGATGTTGGAAATACCAATTTAAATCACTTGATAAACTTCTGTAAAGACGCAGATCTTTTAATATCAGAAAGTTCTCTTTTAAGAAAGCATCAATCGAAATTAACTACTCATTTAACTGCTTACGAAGCAGGAAAAATTGCAGCACTTTCAGGAACTAAGAGATTATTATTAACCCACTTTTGGCCAGAAGAAGATCCACGTCTCTATCTACAAGAAGCCAAAGAAAATTTTCAAAATGTAACACTAGCAAAAGAGGGAAAAAAAATGATATTAAGGATGAAATAGGAAGAATACATTTCAAGTGTTCTTTTCTTTTTTAACAGGATATACTCCTTTTTCAAAGTGTATATTACAAAAAATCTTATTTGTAATACCTGACTCAAAAGACAATTGCTGATTTTATTAGAACAAACAACAAAAAGGCAATTAATAAAAAATACGATCTTACATATAAGGATATAAAAGGCGTTACCCCCTCTGCAGTAATTTTATAATAATCTTGATTTACATAATGACTTCGTCTATGATATAACTAACACAACCAAGAGAAATTTCAACATAAATAGAGAAAGGAGTAGGGAAGTATGCTAGAGAAAGTGAGAGAAAAAGTATGGGATTTGTTAAATGAGGAAGATTCTGGCCATGGAATGGAGCACATAGAAAGAGTATTAAAGTTATCCTTAGCGTTTGCAAAAAAGGAAGGAGCAAATCAGGAGGTTGTTTCCCTAATCGCATTACTTCATGATGCAGATGACTATAAACTATTTGGAATGGATAATGCAAAGAACCTAACAAATACTAAAAGAATTATGAATGAATGTCACGTAGATAAAAGTATACAAGAACAAGTGTGTCTAGCACTTCATAACATTGGCTACAGCAAAAGATTAGGAGGATGTATGCCAACAACGATAGAAGCAAAAATTGTCTCTGATGCTGATATGTGTGATGGAATAGGTACAGTTGGAATCTTAAGAGCTCACCAATTTGGAATAAAAATTGGGAGACCTTTCTTTGTAAGGGATTCCTTTCCATTAGAGAATAATAGTCCAGAATACCATATGAAAAAAACATCTAGTACCATAAATTTTATTTTAGAAGCATTGTTTAAGTATAAAGATATTATGCTAACAGACTCAGGAAGAGAAGAATCTAATAAAAGGCATCAACGCATGATAGATTTCTTATATAATTTTTTTCAAGAAGAAAATGCTCCAGAATGGATAGATATATTAAATAAGTATTCTTAAGAATCATAAATCTGACTAAAAATTCCTATAATTTTTTATGAAATAAAAAAGATTAGTTTATTTGTTATATTTCTTTAGAAATAGTTTAACAGTGAGAGATGATGAAAATAACTAAGAAAGATTTTTTGATCTTTACCTTAATCATTATTATCATTTTACTTATTCTTCTATTATTTAAAGGATAATGAATTATAAAAAGAAAAAGCACTCAATCTAACAAGATTAAGTGCATACACAAATTAGTAGCAGTACCCAACATTGGAGTGTTTAGTATTCCTTTTTATTTTATGCAAGTTTACTTTATAAATACGTACTATCATAAAAACGACTTTTACAAGTCGTTTTACTATTTTAACCCGAAGTTCGAGTTTCCTATCAATCTGGTGCCATTGTCGTAGCTATCTACAACTTTTTACCACAACGATTGATATAAGAATCAATCACTAAATATATATTACCATAAAATTTTAAAAAATAATAGCAAATTTTTACTTGCTAATATCAATTTTTTTAACTAAAGACATACCTTTGCTATTAGTTCGTGATGCTAAAATACCATTAATTTCTTCTAGATCCTTATCTTGCTTATCAAAATCTACATCACCAAATACCTTTGGATATTCTAACTTTGAAATTCCATCTTCAACAACCCATCCATTAGGCAATTCATACACCTCAAAGAAATCGGAAGATTCAGAATAATGAAGTAATCTTGTTCTATTAGAAATTGTTTTATAATATTCGTTTAATCCAAAATTGCCTCTACAATCTTCATGTGCAAGTCCAGAAAACAATCCATCCCTTACACTCTTATCATCAAAATTACAACCGACTATATTTCTAATAACATTTACACTTGTGTTTACTACTACTGTTTCTCCATCTTGAATAGTAACTTTACTTTCAAAACTACCATTATCTAACATAGTGAAAGGCATTATTGATTTACAATTCGTTTGTTCCTCTTTTTCGTTATTCCAATAGTGATTATAATCTTTTTCTTCATAAATAAGGAATGTTCCTTGAATACTCTCTGTCAAATCATAAATCCCAACAGAACTGATATCAAAATTTCTAGCACCAAATCTATGGAAATTATATTTATAACCTGTTGTTAAATCTTGGTCAGTATCTGTTTTGGGTGCAATATTAGAGCCTTCTGGTCTTAATAAACCATCCACAAACATAGATTCATTAAAATAAGATTTAAGACTTGATTCTTCTTTTTCCTCTTCTTTTTCAGTTCTAATTAAAGTTCCATCTTTTTTTAAAAATGTAGTTTTAATAAAAGGTGAATTTTTCATAACATAATTAAATCCTTCACATTGTTGTTTTACAAGTTCATAATCATCTAATGAACCTTTAACTAAAAACTCTATTGCATTATCAGAACTACTGTATTTAATTTTTATAGGGCGTCCAC
>JAAWDC010000074.1 GCA_022793565.1 Bacilli bacterium | reverse complement strand
CATTTAGGTAATGAGGAAAGAGATGACGCCTTCTATAATCAATTTTTAGATCCAACTCTAGATGGTAATGGGCAAGCATGGGAAGATGAAAGATCTGTAGAAATAAATACCCCACAAAAAGAGTCTTTTGGTACTACAGGACCACAACAACCATTAGACAGTGCCTTTTTTGAAACAGATACTACCCAAATTGAAAATGAAATTCAAGAAGGGAATGATAGTATACCAAGTTGGTTATATTCAGAAGAATCTTCTCTTCCTTCAGATGATTATATAGATCAAAGGGACGATCAAATGAGACAACCTTTCTTCACAGTACAACCTAAAATGGAGGAAGCAGTTGTTGAAGATACAAGCGCATTTGAGAGAGAACCAGAACAACCATCTTTCTTTACAGAACAAACAGAGGAAGAGAGAGTTGAAGATATCACAAGACAGCCTTTCTTTACAGTACAACCCAAAACGGAACAAGCAGTTGTTGAAAATACAAGTGCATTTGAGAGAGAACCAGAACAACCATCCATCCTTAGAGAGCAAACAGAGGAAGAGAGAGTTGAAGATATCACAAGACAATCTTTCTTCACAAGACAGCCTAAAGCAGAAACTGCTATGCCAGAGACAGCAAGAGTGGAGGAGCAATTCAATGTTCCATCAAACAATATTCAAGAAAATCTTGCAGCAATAAATTATGCAATTGCAACTAGAGAACCAAAAGATCTTGCACGTGCTGAGCAAGCATTGGCTGCATTGCCACAGGAAGATGAGACAACAAAACATTTTAAACAAGAACTTGATCAGATCAAGGAAGAATCAAGACAAGTTGCAAATCCGACACCACGTAATTCAGTTGAGGAGTTACTTGCATTCCAAGAAAAATATGGACCAACAGCTAATGAACATGAAATGCAAATTGTAAATCAATTAGAAGAAAAAATTACATTGTTAGAAACAAGACGTCAAGAAATTGTAGATCGATTAAATGTAATAAAAGAAGAATTAAAAGACAAAAAAATAAATAAAAAGCAAGTACCAGTAACTGCACAAGTGACTAATAGAATAGATACAACTCAAATTGAGCAAGCCCTTCAAGAAGTTCATGAAATGGAAAAAAATAGTACAAGAAAGCTACGCAACAATGAAGCAATGCCAGATTTTTATAAAGCTGTAGAAACACATCAAATTATGGATATCGTGCGTGCATCAAATGCTGTTGAAAGTTTAGGAACAAGCCATTTATTTTATGGATCTTTAAATAGTGCATTAAACGAAGTTGCAAATACATACTATGGAAAAACAATTGAAGGATTAAAAGTAGAATTAAGAGAGACAAGTAAAGAATTTAGAGAAGCACTAGATTTATTAGAATTAGATAATAATCAAGTTTTAGCTGGTAGAATCGGACCATTGAAAGAGGCATTCAATCAAATCGCAACAGATCGTTCTAAAGAGAGAATGCTAACGGCAATTGATGAAGTACAAAAATTAGGTGCAAATCATCCATACGCCAAACGATTAACTAAGGCACTAAATGGAATGTCTAGTATCTATTATGGAAAAACCGCTGAAGAATTACAAAGACAAATAGCAGAATGTAATAAAGCAACAACAGCAGTACATGAAAAAATAGAAAAAGATAAAAAGAGTACACAACTTCTATACGATGATGATTCAAAAGGAAAAGAGTATGATATAGTAGAAGCCCTCTATAATCAAGCAGTTTTAAACCCTACAAAAGAGAATATCTTAAATACTGTAGAAGTAACTCGTGGATTAGCTCAAAATAGAGAAAGTACAATTGCGTTAAATAGTGCATTAGATAAGTTGACATCAACATATTTAGATACATCACTCAATGAATTAAAGAAAAAAGATCTTACACAATCTATTGAAAATATTCAAAAGGCCTATGCACAAATTCCTGAAACTGCTCCAATAGAAGATGCCTTAGAGGATGCGATCATAGCATTCAATAAAGCAACGCAAACAAAAGAAAAGGGAGACATTATCGTTGCTGCTAACATGGCAGTAAAGATTGTAGAAAATAAAGAACTTGCAGAAAATATGATAAATACTCTAGATAAACTAGCATTAGTTCATTATGGAGTAGATGCAACTGAAATAACAGAACAATTCAAAAAATATAGTGGAGCATTAAATGAAGTCAACGATATGGTTGCACCAAATTCGAAAAAGATTTCAGAGGATGCAAAACAAAATGATGCAATGCCATATTTCTATAAGGCAATTCAAACTAGAGATATAGAAGATATCAAAACAGCAATCGATGAGGTGAATAAACTTCCTGAATATCATCCATTGAAAAAGCCTCTACTAAATGCTTTAAATGCTGCAAAAGACTTAGTAGAAAGAAAAACAAATTCTTATATCTTAGAAGAAAATGAAAATATATTTGAAGGAAATAATGACATCATTGAAGAAGAAGTATCAGAGAGTGAGCTAAAACAAGAAGCAACAGATTTAATCAACGAATGTAAAGATATTGATGAGCAGTTAAATAAATATAATCAATCTTTAAATAAGTATAAAGAAAATAAGAAAAAGGAAGCTAAAGATTTAGAAACTAAAGATTTAGAGCCTCCTGCAGAAGTAATTTCAGATGCAACAAATAAGAACCCAGGATTATTCAAAAAAGCAGCTGCGGGTATGAAAGAAGCACTTTCAAAAATAAAGATTACCAAGAAAGGTGTAGCTTCAGTCATAGTAGATGCCTCTTTGATTGGTTTATCAATAGTAACAGCACAAGGTGCTATTCCACTAGTCGCTTACCTAGGGTACAAGTATTCAAAGAAATATAAAGAAATGAAATCTGCAAAGAAAGAAAAACAACAAGAGATAAAAAATCAAGTAGAGAAAAAACCAAAAGAAGATGATATGACTGCAGCTATCATTGAAAACGGATTACAAGCAATCAATGAGAGAGATATCGCAAACAAAAAAGCAATCCAATACTACAAACTTGCAGGAAAAACACCAGAAGGAACTGATAATTGGCAATTGCTAGGAAATGCTATTGATGGTCGTGTAGGCGTTATCGATGCATTAGTAGAAGGCATCCCTGTTGGATATGCAAGGTTAGGAGTTCAGGATAGTACACTTACAACTATTCCACAAAGAAATCTTGAGGAATTCCTTGAAAGAAATGATAATCAATTACCATCAGCAGAAGAGATTAGCAGTGTAGTAAGAACTGAAACTATGAGTGATATAATGCAAGAAGGTATGAGAAGGGGAAGATAAAATGGAGAATAAAATCAACCATATTTTAACTTTACAAGATGGAACAAAATTTCTAGTAATTAATCAAGTGATTTTTCGTGAGAAAAATTACTACTTTGTAGCAAAAGTTACAGAGGATGAGTCAGATATTACAGGTGAATATCGAATTGTAGAAGAAACAAAAGATGGAGATCGTGTTTATCTATCTACAGTTCAAGATGCAGAAACAGTGCGTATGCTAGCAGAATATTTAGAACCACAAGAGTAATTCATAAAGGAAGATTCAATCAATTTAAATTGTGGTACAAACAAAATAAAAAAAGATATGAAAATAGGTTGTCTAACCTATTTTTTTTTTGCTATAATGAATTAGGTGATAGAAATGGCATATAAAATTACAAGTAGAAGCGAAGGAGATACAATTGAATTAGCAGAAAATATTGAATCAGAAAAATTCCCTAATATGGTAATCTGTTTGATTGGTGATCTAGGAAGTGGGAAAACAGTATTCACAAAGGGATTTGCTGCTTCTCTAGGAATTGAAGAAGCAATTACATCTCCAACATTTAATATTATAAAAGAGTATACAACAGGAGAAATGGACTTATACCACATGGACGTATATCGTTTAGATGGAAAGGTAGAAGAGCTAGGAATCGAAGAATATTATCAAAAGAATGGTGTGGTAATTATAGAGTGGGCAGATATGATTAGTGACCATCTACCTGAAGAACGCCTAGAAATTAAGATTAGAATTTCAGAAGACTCTGAAGATACTAGAATCATTACAATTACACCATATGGTAGAGAGTATGAAGAATTATGTGAGGCAGTACTATGAGAATTCTCTATATAGATACTACAACTAATTATCTATATGGAGCACTTTGGAATAAGGACCAAGTGATTGAATCTGTGAACATAAAACTGGACAAGGATTTGTCCGTTTTTACGTTGCAGAAAATTTCAGAGATGTTGTCTAAACAAAATATAGAGCCCAAAGAGGTTGACAAAATTATTGTAGTAAATGGACCTGGCTCTTTCACAGGAATTCGCGTGGGTGTTACGATTGCTAAAACATATGCATTAGGACTCCAGAAAAAAATATCTACAATTTCAAGCTTGCAAGCAATGGCAGCATCATCGAAGACAGAGGCAACTTATAAAGTCCCAGTAATTGATGCAAGAAGAGGGTTTGTTTATGCTGCGATTTATGATAATCAAAATACTCCGGTTTTAAAAGAACAATACTTAAGTTTAACAGCACTAAACTGTGCAATTGACAATTTACCAGGAGAGTACACAATCATCACAAATGATTCAGTAGACATAGAAAAAAAAGAACAGTATATACCAAACTTTTTCAATATCATAAATTTATATAAAGATAAGGAAGAAGAAAATCCTCATCTCGTAAATCCAATGTACTTAAAATTAACAGAAGCAGAGGAAAAAAAGCAATCAGAGATATCATGATAGAAAAGATTGAAATAAACAATGGAAAGATCTATGAAGTTGAAAAGAGTTTTCCACAAAAACTGTGGAAAAAAGCAAAAGAATATATAACTTTTGAAAATCCATTTACACAATACTATGTTTATAAACAAGAAGAGCAGATATTAGGATTTATTAATTACGATATTTTGTATGAAAGAGCGGAATTAATCTATATTGTAGTCCTAGAAGAATATCAAAATAAAGGAATAGGACAAAAGCTAATAGAGTACATGATAAAGGATTGACAAAAACGACAAGTAGAAAATATTACATTAGAAGTAAATACAAAAAACAAAAAAGCAATAGCCTTATATAAAAAGAATGGGTTCCGAGAAGTAGCCCTTCGAAAAGCTTATTATCAAGGAATTGATGGAATTTTAATGGAAAAAGAGTTGATAGAATGAAGGACACATACATATTCGGAATTGAAAGCAGCTGTGATGAAACTAGTTGTTCTATTGTAAAAAATGGAAGAGAAGAGATTGCAACCGTAATTTCTTCACAGATTGATATACATAAGAATTTTGGAGGAGTAGTCCCAGAAATTGCAAGTAGACACCATGTAAAGAATATTACAATCGTTATTGAAGAGTGTTTGAAGAAAGCCAATATGAAAATGGAAGAAATGGATGCGATTGCAGTTACTTATGGACCAGGATTAATTGGATCTTTGTTAGTTGGAGTAGAGGCAGCAAAAACATTGTCCTATATTTATAATAAGCCCCTAGTTCCTGTACATCACATCTCAGGACACATATATGCAAACAATTTAGTAGAAGAAATGAAGTTTCCACTAATCGCATTAATTGTAAGCGGGGGACATACAGAACTTGTCTATATGAGAGATCATTATTCCTTTGAAAAACTTGGTGGTACGCTAGATGATGCAGTTGGAGAATGTTATGATAAGGTAGCTAGAGTAATAGGAGTTCCATACCCTGGGGGACCTACAATAGATAAATGGTCCTCAGAAGGAAAAGACACTTATAAACTGCCAATTCCACTAAATGATGATAGTTATAGTTTTAGTTTCAGTGGCTTAAAAAGCGCTGTAATTAACCTTGTGCATAATGAAGAACAGCGAGGAAATGAAATTAGGAAAAAGGATTTGACGACTTCATTTCAAAATACAGTAGTAGAAGTCATATGCAAAAAGACAATGAAAGCGATTGTAGATAAAAAAGTAAAGAATTTTATCATAGCAGGAGGAGTAGCTGCGAATCAATGCCTTCGCAATAAACTAAAAGAACTATGTGAAGAAAAGAATGTTCATTGTACATTCCCGGAAATTAAATATTGTACGGATAATGCAGCAATGATTGCAGCTAGCGGATATTTCGCATACAAACTAGGTAGAATTGGTGATTTAACCTTAAATAGTAAATCAACAGATACGTTACAATAAGAATAAAAATCTATTGAAATGTAAAAAGAATCGAGACTCAAAGAAAGTAAAAGTAGTGGACAAAACTACTTTTTTTTGATACTATCTTGATAGGCGTTGAAAACTCAGAGAAACTTGATAACGATCTCTAATAAAACAGAGAGCGTTTTTTGGCATTGATTAAAAAAGGAGGGATAAAAATGGAAATCAGTATCAAAGAAAAGCAAGAAGAAGAAAAGTACTTACAAAAAACACTAGAAATAATTGAAAAAAATATCTCACAGTTAGGACAGCAACTATATGATAAGGAAGAGAAAATCAAAGAATTCAAAGAAATGGTTTGGGATACAAGACATGATATGGACGCTTGGGAAATGAAAACGATGATGAGTAATAACAACTTAGAAATTGAACTTGCAGAGATGCATGCCAACTATTTTCGAAAGCTATTCCGAGTTCAAGAAACTCCTTACTTTGGATCTATCCTCTTCCAAGAAGAGGGAAGTAGCAAGATAGAAAATATCTATATTGGGATTACTCATGTAGATGAAGATATGAAACACTATGTGCACGATTGGAGAGCACCTATCTGTAGTTTATTTTATGATTATGGAGTAGGAAAAGCGATGTATCAAGCTCCAGAGCAAAACATAGAAGGAACAATTCAAAGAAAAAGACAGTATAAAATTGAACACAAAAAATTAATCCACATATTTGACAATAATTTAAATATTGACGATGAAGTTTTACAGGAAGTATTGGCAACTGAGACAGACGACAAAATGAAAAATATTGTAAATACAATACAACAAGAGCAGAATCAAGTAATTAGAAATACAGAGTGTAATACAATGATTGTCCAAGGAATTGCAGGGAGTGGAAAAACTTCTGTAGCACTTCATAGAATTGCTTTTCTTCT
>JAAWDC010000073.1 GCA_022793565.1 Bacilli bacterium | reverse complement strand
GTATTCATAAAGAAACTAGATTGTATTTTAGATGCGATGAAACATGCAACGGTTGGTTATCCATATCGAGGAGCTAAGGAGCACTATATTCTTGATATAGATAATGAGGAGCTTAGTCGTATGGTTGTGACGGAGGTAGAGAAGGTCACTCCAATTCCTAAGAAAAAACAAAATAAAAAATAAAAGTAGATCTTATTTAATGTGGATCTGCTTTTCTTATGTTATACTGTTGGTATGAAATGTTCTTGTAATGATGTTAGTTTTTTGAAAAAGACATAAGAGAGTAGGGAGAAAAATGAAATATAGAACAACGTATATATCTCCTATTGGGACTATTTATTTGGAATCTAACGGTATAGATTTAACCACTTTATCCTTTCAAGAACAAAATTCTATGATTGAAGCTGAGACTAATTGTGATTTACCTATATTTCAGGAAACAATGGAATGGTTGAATCTTTACTTTTCAGGGAAAAATCCTAGTTTTATACCAAAATATAAAATAGAGGGGGTCACTTCTTTTCAATTAGATGTTATAAAAGAAATGGTTCAAATTCCATATGGAAAAACTATTACCTATGGTGCGATTGCTTCAATAATAGCAAAGAAGCGTGGGATTCAAAGAATGTCTGCTCAGGCAGTTGGTGGTGCAGTTGGAAGGAATCCAATTGGTATTATTATTCCATGTCACAGAGTTGTTGGTAGAAATGGCAATTTGACAGGTTATAATGGAGGATTAAATAAAAAAGTAGAGTTATTACAAATAGAGGGAAATGATATGAGTCAGTATTTTTTTTTAAAGAAAGGAGATTCGAATGGAAAAACAAAGATGTAAGTGGTGCAATTTAAAGAATCCTTTATATGTTTCCTATCATGACTATGAATGGTGTAGATTAAATTTGGAGGAGGATTATTTATTTGAAATGCTTCTTTTAGAATCTTTTCAGGCAGGACTTTCTTGGGAATGTGTTTTGAATAAACGTGAAGATTTTAGAATTGCCTATGATAATTTTGATATAGATCTTGTGTCTTCGTATGATGATATTAAAGTTCAAGAATTATTATCTAATCCAAAATTAATTCGAAATCGATTAAAAGTGAATGCTAGTATTGGAAATGCTCAAATATTTAAGAGTATTCAAAAAGAATTTGGATCTTTTCAGGCTTATTTAAAATCTTTTGCAGGAGAGCAAATTATTGTTGAGAATGATCAGGTAACTAATGCATTGTCAGATCTAATCTCTAATGATTTGAAAAAGCGTGGAATGAAGTTTGTTGGTTCTACAATTATTTATTCTTATTTACAAGCGATTGGAATTATTTCTTCTCATGAAGAGGGTTGCTTTATGTATCAAGTAGTAGAGAGTGACAGATAAGAAAAATTTTAAATCATAGATGGAGTTTTAAATATGAAGGAGAAGTATAAAAATTATTTAATGGAGGATCATTCTTTTGATCGGGTTACTATGCTTGGAATTTTATGTTTGATTGTAGTAATTTCTGGAGTTTTTGGGTTTATATACGAATTTATTTTTTATTATTTTAATAGTGGGATGAAGGAATTCTTTTTTCGAGGAGGTAATTTTTTTCCTTGGATTAATATTTATGCGATTGGAGCACTTACTATTTATTTTTTTACATATCGGTATCGGATGAGTGTTTGGAAAGTTTTCTTAATTAGTGTTATATCGAGTGGAATTATAGAATTGATTGGTGGTTTGGTACTTTATACTTTTGGAAATGGATTTCGATGTTGGGACTATAATACTGAGATTCTTAATTTTGGAAATATTGGTGGATTTGTTTGTTTACGAAGTGTTTTATTCTTTGGTTTTTCTAGTTTATTATTGATCTATGGTATTTTACCTCTTTGTTTTTATCTAGCTAAGACTATGAATCGTAGAGTATTTTTAATTCTTAGTATTGGACTTTGTTCTATTATATTAGTAGATGAATTATATAATTTAGTTTTTGCGAGGGTATTTAGTCTTCCTAGGGCTTCAGATGTTTATAAGAAGATCGGGTTTCATTATGTTAATTTTAAATAAAGAAGACAAAATATTTGAGAAATCAACTTAATCTTTTCTTTTTCTTTTCATATAGTAAAATAGGAGGAGATTATGGATTATATTATTAAAGATGGAATTGGTAGTAAAAATACAGCAGTGAATACTGAGAAAGCGATCTCTTTAGCATTATCCAGTTCAGAACTTTCAGGTGTCAGTCTTAATTTAAATATGACGAAGGATCACTATATTGTGATTACTGCTGGCAATACTTTACCTGGTTTTCCTAATATTGGAATTCAAAATGCAACCCTTGAAGAATTAAAAGTTCATAATATTGGGACTAGAGTTAGTCCACAGCAGATTTTGACATTAGGGGAGTTTTTGGAATATTTTCATCAGGATGCTAAGACTTTTATTTTGACAATGGAAGATCATAAAGAGCATAATAAACTATTTGTAGAAACTGTTTCTAGAATCGTAAATCAATACCCTAATATGAATCTTTATATTAAGAGTCCGGTTGCAGAAATTGTCTTATATTTACGAGAACTTATTCAATTTGCTAAAGTGGGGGCAATTCTTTTAAATGAAAACCCATACTTTTTAAAACAAAGCTTAGATTTTTATTCTTTGGCAAAACCAACCTTATGTCCGTATTGGTCAAAACAAAAGTCAGAAGAGGGTGTTTTGTTAATGGTAGAAAATATTTGCGATGAACAAGTAGCAGTTAATACCATTCGAGAGGTCCAGAGTTTTTTAAAGAAAATGTATATGATTGTGAATGATGCTAATACTTTAAGTACAATTTATCCAGTTTGTCAAAAAGAAATAGAAGGTATTGAGCAAAAGGGTGAATGAATCATTTTAAGGATGAAAATCATTAGTTAAACTAGTGATTTTTTTCGTTTTAATCATTGATTTAAAATCGTTAGATTTACATTACTTTTAGCTTGGAATGAATGGGATATAAAATATAGATCTAGAAAAAAATCTTTTGTCCTTTGTCATATTCTAGAACTATGATATAATGTTGTTGTAAAGAGTAAGGGTGATTCATATGGACTGGAGAAAGATTTTAGTTCTTTGTTTTTTTCTTTTCATAGTACCGATTAAGGCATGGGCTATGAATGAGGTAAATGTTTATTTCTTTTATAGCGATGATTGTAAGTTTTGTAGTCAGGAAAAAGCATATTTGGAGGCACTAAAGCAACGCTATCCTAATATGAGAATTTATCGATATGAGGTTTCTAGTGATGCAAATCTTGCTTTGATGAATCAAGCAAAGGCATTATATGGAGTAGAAGCAGGCGTTCCATTTACAATCATTGGAGATGCTACTTATTTGGGATTTTCTCAGAGTAAGAAATCACAAATGCAGAAGAGTGTTTATGATTATTCTTTGAAACCATATGATAATAAATTTGGTTATTCTGTTTTAAATATAGGGTATCGAACAGATTTGATTGGAACCCCAATGGAATATAAAGATAATAGTGAATATACGATCGAAGAGTCTGGAACAATGCAAATAACACCTAATGGAAAAAAGAAAGAACCTATGAATTCTAAATATAGAGCTAGTATTATGTTAGTATCTATTGGGGTTATTGTTGGGCTTACCACCATTCTAATTACGATATATGAAAGGAGACATCATATATGATGGGACTTTTTATTAGTGGAATTGTTCTTTTTTCTCTTGTTATCATTGTTTGTATTTTTCTATTAGTTCGTCTTTCTCATCAAGAAAGTTTGTTTATGGAAGTATCTAATCGATATTTAAAAGATATCGGGAAGAGTTATCATAAAGACACTTATGCTATGGCTATTTATGAATTGTATCGAGATATTATTGATGGTGTACAAAAAGAGAATTATGAATTTTTAAGAGATGTTTTATCAGATGAGATTTATAATAATTACTTGATGGGAATTAAGCTTAGTAAGGATCGTCAAGTGAAGAATGTAGTTGCTGATATGAAACCAACATTTTCTAAATTAATTAGTCTAATTGTAAAGGATGGGACAGAGGTTGCGAAGGTGTGGCTTCGTGTTTCTTATATTGAATATGCATTAGACATGACGCCATTAACAGAAGAGCAGAAAAAAGTAGTACGTGGAGATCGAGTGGTAGGTGGAAGTAAAACTAAGAGATTGGAAAAGGAATATATTTTGACATTAGTAAAAACACATACACCAAAGGAAAGTGTTGCTTGTCCTTCTTGTGGTTATGTAACACACGTTATACTTAGAAATCATTGTATTCGATGTGGGGCTAATATAGTAAATCGAAAATATCATTGGGTATTGATAGGAAAAGAAGAAAGAGCTCTTTCTCATCAACCAAAATAAAAAGAAACAAGTTCTAAAAAAGAACTTGTTTTTTAATATAGTTCGCTTTTTAATAAATCGATGTTGCTCTTCATAAGACTCATATAGTTTTCGCCGTTGTTTCTTTCAGTATCGGTCATATTATCTAGTCTTTTATATGTATAGGTTGCAACCTTTGTATCAGCAATTATTTTTTTGATGATGTTATTTGTTTCTTCATGGTCTAGAAGAAAAATATGTTTTACTTCTTCGTTTTTAATTAATGTTTTTACGTCACTTATCGTCTTATCAGTTACAGG
>JAAWDC010000072.1 GCA_022793565.1 Bacilli bacterium | reverse complement strand
GATCGGCATCTCTCTTTCTTTAAATTCAAAAATAGTTCTTCCTTTTTCCAAAAAAATCCAATATGAAAAAGAGTCCGAAGAAAGCATTCAAATTCTAAAGAGAAACCGTGAAACGATTCGAGAGTTATTAAGAAAAAGTAAAATAGAAACTGCTCCTTGGAAAAACAAATATAGCCGTAAAAGAAAAGAAAAACATATTGGATATGAAACAACCATTTTAAATGCACAATCCTTAGACTATACGCAAATTTATAAACTAATTCTGTTAAAATATAATTGGAATGCGCACTTAGAAGAACTTCAATCAAATACAGGTAAAGATATAACAGGGTATACTTCCTTAAAGATTCAGGTAAATTATCGGTTGAACAATATAGACATATTTTTAGATAATTTGATTAGATTCAATCAAATTATGAAAACGGCAATAGAAGTATACTCTATATCATCAGAAAAGCAAAAAGAAGATGACTTTACAAATACCAGAGTAGATTCAGAAAAAGCATATCAACAAAAGTTAATGAATTGGATAGGAACTCATAAAAT
The DNA here is from genome assembly GCA_022793565.1 of Bacilli bacterium. GTDB lineage: Bacteria > Bacillota_I > Bacilli_A > RF39 > UBA660 > Alloscybalousia. Next base: position 2,661 of record JAAWDC010000072.1, on the reverse strand, counting down.
AAACTTCAATTTATCCAAGAGAGAAATACCATTTGATTTGGAAGATATCCCATTTGAAATGGAGTATTACATTTATCCATCAGATATTTATACAATAAGAGATAGGAAAGAAAAAAGAAAACGAAGAAACGACAATAATCGAAAAGGTCGTTTAGATAATATTGTTATTAACCCCAAAACAAAAGAATTAAAATTAATTGAAATCAAAATAGAAGAAGATGTACTTGGAGGAACTAATGGCATTCATAAACATCTCTTAGATTTAACAAACGCCATACATAAGAACCCCCATTTAGTAGATGAAATCTTAGATCACGGAAAAAATAGAAGAGATATTTTAAAGTATATGGGAATACAAGATGCCTTTGAAATTCCTAATTTCTTCCAGAAAATAGAGTACTATATCATTTGTGGATATACAAATAGGAAAAGCAAAGAAGCTATAGAAAAGCGGTTGAAACTAATAGAGGATAAAACGATATTACAAGAGGAGGTTTACTTCTTTAAAGAAGAATATCAAAAGTGTTCCAAAAAAGAGTATCAATCATTTAAAGACGATTTGAAAAAAAGAACCCCAGAAAATATTGCCAATGAATATCCTCTGGGCTTATTAGAGAAAAATATCTTAGAATATTGTGAGATTCTAAAAAAAGGAGATAGAAAAAAGAAAATTCCATCCATCGACGTAAAAATCTTTTTAGTAGACGAAAACTTTGAAACGTTTGAAGAAAAGATTACCAACCACAACTCTTTAAATAAAAATTAAGATTTTTTTAAGAATTATGTTAAGGCTTTTTTAACATTTTTTTAATACAATTATATTTGTAAAGGAGATTGAATGTTTATGAAAAATGTGATACTAAAAACCGATAGTTTAACTAAAAAATATAAAGACTTTACGGCATTAGATGAAGTTTCTATCACGATTCGAAAAGGCGATATATATGGTCTAATTGGGCGAAATGGAGCAGGGAAAACAACTTTAATGAAGCTAATTACAACGTTAACAAACCCAACGAGTGGAAAGTTTGAACTATTTGAATCTGCGGATCAAAACTTAAATGAGAATAAAAGAAGAATTGGATGTTTAATAGAAAATCCAGCGTTCTTCGCTAATCTAACAGCCTATGAAAACTTAAAATACTATGCTATTCAAAAAGGAATTGTAAATTTAGAGCAAATAAAAGAAGCATTAGAATTAGTAGAATTGAAAGATGCCCAAAACAAAAAGTTTAAGAATTTTTCATTAGGAATGAAACAGAGATTAGGAATCGCTTTTGCTATTTTGGATAATCCAGACTTTATTATTTTAGATGAACCAATTAATGGACTTGATCCCATTGGAATTAGTGACTTAAGAGAAACTTTTAAAAAATTAAATGAAGAGAGGAATATTACTATTTTAATCTCAAGTCATATTTTATCTGAACTATATGCAGTTGCAACAAGATTCTGTATCCTAGAAAAAGGACGTGTAGTAAAAGAATTAACAAAAGAAGAACTAGATGCGGAATGCAGTAAATGTATAGTAATTCAAACAGATAATGTAAAAAAGGCAAGTACTGTATTAGAAAAGGATTTACATACAACCAATTATAAAGTAATCGATCAAAAAGAAATTCGCCTTTATGAGTACTTAGATCATACAGATAAGGTAAGTAAGGCGTTAACTAAAAATGGTATTAATATATTAGGATTATATGAAACTGGAATCACACTAGAGGAATACTTCAAAACAGTAATCAAGGAGGTAAAATAAGATGCTAAATATGATAAAAGCTGATTTATATCGCATTTTAAAGGGAAAAGCTATCTACTTTGTATTAGGAATTATTATTATACTTTCACTAATAAGTGCAATTGGAGTAACACCTGGTCATATTGGAATGACTTCTGTAACGAGTGCTACAATAAATATAGAAGATCAAGAATTTATGGAAAAGCTATCCAAAGTAAACAGTATATCAGGAATTAGAAAACTAATGAAATCTTATGGGGGATTTGAGTTGGATCGAGCAGTAATCGGAACCAATATGAATCTATACTATATGTTTATTGTTGTAGTTGTAGTTGTATTATGTGTTGATTTTTCTAATAAATCTATTAAAAATACTCTTTCCTCTGCTATTTCAAGAAAGAAATATTATTGGTCGAAAGCAATTCTTATTTATATTCTTTGCACTATACTAGTACTATTCAATAATTATTTCTTTTACTTCTTAAACCTTGCAATCAATGGAAAAGACTTTGCCTCTCCTTTTGGAAATATTTTAAAATTAACAGTGATTCAGCTTCCACTATTGTATGGAATTACTAGTCTATTAATATGTTTTGCATTCATGTTTAAAAGAATTTCTACCTTCAATACAGTATCTATTCCTTTTATCATGATCATACAGTTAATCGCACTTGGAATTACCAATCTATTTAGAATTAAGATTGACTACTTTTATCAATATGAAATGCAAAATGCATTAGGGAATTTAGTAAATAATCCAACCAATAACTACATTTTAAATTGTACTATTTTAGGACTGGTTTATATTGTAGTATTTCATATAATTGGATATAATACATTTAAGAATGCAGAAATTAAGTAGAAAGAGAAGTGAAGAGTATGGGACTTGTAATAATTATACTTATAGTGATGATCCTAGGACT
>JAAWDC010000071.1 GCA_022793565.1 Bacilli bacterium | reverse complement strand
TGTTATGAAAAGTGCACCTGTTATGACTGATTATTTGAATGAAGAAAGTAAGGTACGTTTTCTTAAAGTACAGAAGTATTTGAATTTACTAGATATTGAATATGAAGTGAATCCGTCTATTGTTCGAGGATTGGATTATTATGATCACACAGTGTTCGAAATTGAAGCAGATATTGAAGGATTTGGTAGTCAAAATGTACTAGGAGGTGGAGGAAGATATAATGGTCTTGTTTCAGCTCTTGGTGGTCCTGAAGTTCCTGGAATTGGGTTTGCAATGGGGCTAGGAAGATTGATGCTTGCTTTAGAAAAAGAACAAGTTTCATTACCGATTCAAAATCAAATTGATGCCTTTGTAATGTATGTTTCAGAAACGGAGAAGGATTATGCTGTGACTTTGGTCCAGGAACTTCGTATGAATGGATTTGAGGTTGAAACAGAGTATACTGGTAGGGGATTAAAAGGGCAATTTAAACAGGCAGATCGCTTAAATAGTAAGTTTTTAATTATTTTAAATGATACTGATTTAGAAAATAATCAAGTTAAAATAAAAAACAATAAGACTAAGGAAGAAGACTTGGTAGATATTGATTATATCCTTTATTATTTAGATGAACATCTATTGGAAGATGATGCTTGTGATTGTGGTTGTGATCATTCAGAGGATGGGCATGAGTGCCATTGTCATGGAGATAGTGGGTGTAATTGTTGTGAGGAAGAATAATAAAATTTTAGAAAGAAGTTGACTATATGAAAAAATGGAATAATGTAGAATTTAATATTCAAAATGTTGGACAAACAGTTGAATTGTGTGGTTGGGTTTCTAAAAAGAGAAATCTTGGAGGATTAGTTTTTATTGATCTTAGGGATCGAAGTGGGATTATTCAATTAGTGGTTCGTCCTGAGAATTCTTCTTATGAACTAGCTAGTAGTTTGAAGACAGAATCAGTGATTCAAGTGACAGGAGATATTGTTGAAAGGGAGAGTAAGAATACTAAGATTCCGACAGGAGAAATTGAAGTAATTGTTACAGCATTAATTTTAAAAAGTATGGCTGTTGATTTGCCCTTTGAAATTAGCGATGATACTACAGCCTTAGAGGATACTAGATTAAAATATCGATATTTAGATTTAAGACGCCCTACATTGAAAGAGAATTTAATGGTAAGAAGTAAGCTTATGAATGTTATTCGAAATTTCTTTTATGAGGAGAGTTTTATTGAAGTAGAAACACCAATTCTATGTAAATCGACTCCAGAGGGTGCTAGAGATTACTTAGTGCCATCTCGTGTTAATCATGGAAAGTTTTATGCACTTCCTCAGTCTCCTCAAATTTTTAAACAGTTATTGATGATCGGGGGAATGGAAAAGTATTATCAGATTGCTAAATGTTTTAGAGATGAAGATTTACGTGCAGATCGACAACCAGAATTTACACAGGTTGATGTGGAGATGAGTTTTGTTGAAGAGGAAGATGTTTTATCTATGACCGAACAGTTACTTTTTCGAGTTTTTAAAGAGATGAAAGGAATTGAGCTAGAATTACCTCTTCAAAGAATGCGATATGATGATGCGATTCGTGACTATGGGAGTGATAAGCCAGATTTGAGAATCGATATGAAAATTCAAAGCTTAAATCAAATTTTTCAAAACACGGAATTTGCGGTTTTTAAAAATGTTTTATCAACTACTTCTGGAGAGATAGGATGTGTTGTTGCGAAAAATTGTGCGGATCAATATTCTAGAAAAGAGATTGATAAACTTACTGATTTTGTAAAGACTTATCGGGCATCAGGACTTGCATGGTTAAAATATACAGAAGGGGATTTTTCTGGAAGTATTCGTAAAGTAGTTTCAGAATCGGAGTTGGAACATTTAAAACAACAATTGAATGTGGAAGAGAATGATCTTATTTTAATTGTTGCAGATCAATATCGTATTACTAAAACAGCCCTTGGGGAACTTCGTTTGAAATTGGCTCGTGATATGAATCTGATTGATAAATCCCTTTATAAATTATTATGGGTTGTTGATTTTCCTTCTTTTGAATATAGCGAAGAAGAGGAGCGATTTGTTGCTTGTCATCACCCATTTACTGCACCTAAGGATGAAGACGTTGATAAATTGTTGACGGATAAGGCAAATTGTTACTCAAAGGCTTATGATATTGTTATTAACGGATATGAAGCAGGTGGTGGAAGTATACGTATTCACCAAGCAGATGTACAAGCAAAGATGTTTGAGGCCTTAGGATTTACTTTAGAACAGGCAAAGGAAAAATTTGGATTCTTTCTGGAGGCATTTCAATATGGAACTCCGCCTCATGGGGGGCTTGCTTTAGGTCTAGATCGTTTGACTATGTTACTTGTAGGAACAGAAAATATTCGAGATGTAATTGCATTTCCTAAAACAGCAAGTGCGTCTTGCCTTATGAGTGAATGTCCAAATATAGTTGATCAAAGGCAGTTAGAAGAACTTAATATTCAACTTGTAGAAAAAGGCTAAGAGCCTTTTTTTTCTTTGTAAAAATAGAATTTTTAATCTTTTTCTTGCATTTTTATGCATTTTATAGTAGTATAGTGCATACCTTGTATAAGAGTTGGGGGTTGAATCAAGGACAGGGGGGTTGAATTGCATGAATACATCCTATATTTTTGAGTATTTGAATGAAAATGAATTTAGAGTAAAAGAGAGAACTTTGCGAAAGTATAATATGCTTGCTTATAAAGAACTTGTTTTTAAAGATTATCCAGCATTAAGGAGTGGTTCTTTTTTAGGAAGTTTGGTTGCAGAAAACAAGAGTGATCATACTAAAAGTTATGAGCTTGAACTTCCAACAGATGACTTATTTAAAAAGGTTCATGGAAATGTTCGCTTGCATTATACAGTTTATGAGTGTAAAAAGGTGATCTTATTAACGAATATTACTCCTGATGATATTTTGGATGAGGGTCATCGTGCAGAACTTACTACTTATAAGGGAGTTATGATTTCTAAGAGTCATCCTGAAAAAGATATTTTTAAAGTAAACTTATTAAATATGCTTCACAAATAAAAAACGAAAATGTCGAAAAAGATATTGCATCGATAAAAAAAATATGATATTATTAAAAAGTCGATGGACCCTTAGCTCAGTTGGTTAGAGCATTCGGCTCATAACCGAACGGTCGATGGTTCGAATCCATCAGGGTCCACCACTCAAATGCGGGTATGGCGGAATTGGCAGACGCACTAGACTTAGGATCTAGCGCCGCAAGGCTTGCAGGTTCAACTCCTGTTACCCGCACCAAATTGATAGGAAACTCGAACTTTTTCGAGATAATAGGAAAACTACTCTCAAAATTAAATTGAAGTAGTTTTATTTTGTCAATTTAGTAAAACGCACTTGCACATTGACACAATCAATGAGAATGTGATAGCAGAAATTCCTTCTGCTATTTTCAAATAATTACAAGTAGTATATAATACTATCTCAAGGGGATGATACTCTATGTTAAGCATGAACAATATAAATGATAAACAGAAAATGATGGAATATTTTAGAACAAGCGATATGTTAAATTTATTATATTTTTTTCCACAACTAAGTCCTATTAAAGATTTAACTATTGTAGAAAGTAAAGAAGATTATCTAAACAATAGGAAATTACTAGATAGTTTTGATCAAAATAGAGTTGATACTTTAAAAGGAAGAACGCCTATTTTAGGTATAGAAAATTCAGGAAGAAGCGACTGTTTTTATGATACTTTAATAAAAGTAAAAGAAAAAGATCCACTCGGAGTATTAGTTTTATTTAATATAACTAGTGAACCAACTGAGAGATACGAAAGATGGGCTGGAATATCAGTTGGAGTTGATTTAGGCCAAGATGTTATAATAGATGCTGTGTCAAAAGGATTTGATGGAAGAGAAGTTTCAAAGAGTATTTGTACTCATGAAAGATATTTTATTCCGTGGTATGATTTAAGAAAAATTAGTGTTGATAACTTAAAACGATATCAAACATATCAAATTAGTAATGCAGACTATCGAATGACTAGAAATGAAAGAATAGAATTTTTAAAATCAATAGGCTTAAATCCAGATGTTTTTTCACCATATATTCCTGAAGATTATCAGGCAATACCAGATTTTATTTGGTTAAGTGTAATTAGAAATCTTCTTAAACAATTAGAAAAAAATGAAGATATTTTAGCAAGTTATGGATTTACTAATTTTGCTATTTCAGGTCATACTGAGGGTAATCAATTTGCACCATGGCAAATGTTTGATAAAAGTAGATATACACTAGTAAAGAAAAGAAAATAATTAGAATTTTACTAAAAGACAGTTTTTATTATTTATTAATTACAATATTTATGTTATATTACAGTTAGTTAAGTTTATTACTAACTATTTCTTTTGTCCGAAAGGTTATCTCGGGCACTAGATTGATATCAAGCTCGAACCTTCTGTTTCGAGTTTTAATATACTTAAATTTATGATAGAATGTTTATAGAAATTAAATTGATTATGTCAATGTATATATATCCGAAGGGGTTTTTGAAATGAATAATAAAATAATAGTTAATAGTTTAAATAGTATAAATCCAAAATACAAAAATGAGCGTGGATATGAATTTAACAAATATGAAGTTACACAAAGAAAAGATTTTAGTCAGGTTTATATTTGTTTTTATGAAATTATGCCTGGAAAATCAGCTTATCCTAAACATTATCATTCTTATAATACAGAATGTTTTTATATCATTAATGGAGAGGGCGTTATAGAAACGATTGACTCTAAAATAAAAGTGAAAAGTGGGGATGTAATTGTATTTCCATGTGGAGAAAATGGTCTTCATAAATTGATTAATACATCAAGTACTGATAAATTATTGTATATAGATTTTGATACAACTAATTCACCAGATATTATCCATTATGTGGATTCTAACAAAATTGGAATTATTGAACATAATATTTCTAGTACGTTTTTTCGAAATACTGATAATGTTGATTATTATGAAGGAGAAAAATAAAAGATTATTGAACACTCTTTTTTTGTTCATTAGTGTTAAATCTGTTCGAATGGCTTGAACTTTGATACATAGAAATCAATCGAGGATTGATTTTTTTTGTTAAAAAATCATAGAAAGGAAGGAGGCTATGATTAGTGTAATCAAAAAATGATACGAATGCTAGTATATATGATTATTGTGATTGATTGTGGTATGTGATATAGTTAAGACAGTAACTAGAAGAAGTGATTATCTTAGATGATCGGAAGGGATTCCTATTTGATTTTTTTAGTACACTTTGATCAGTATAGGAATGATAGAGAAGAAAGAACTGAATATTTTTAGAGTGGTAAATTGTTATATGAAAAATATATCTTGTATAACTAGTAGAAACATTCTGTTAAATGAGGGGATAGATTTATTATGAGTGATAAAAAGTATTGGGATGAAACATATTATGGTAATTTAAAAGAATCAGAAAAAGATTTTTTAAACGATGTGTGGATGATAAAATATAAAGATATTATTTGTAACATTGGTAATAAAACTGCTGTTGATTTAGGATGTGGTTTAGGTCAAGATTCGATATGGCTTTCTAAAAATGGGTTTA
>JAAWDC010000070.1 GCA_022793565.1 Bacilli bacterium | reverse complement strand
TATATATGAATCAAATCAGTAGAAGCAACACCAAATTTTTTCCACATCTGAAAAGGAAACCCATTTTCATCCTCATATGTTAAAGATTCAAAAGTATGAACATCAAAAACAACAGCAGTAGTAAAAACAGCTTCTATCAAATCTGCCGCAATCCCATAATTACGATACTCAGGTAACACAAATAATTCACCATCCCATAATATTTTACCACCTTGATAAGGTTTTTCATAGATGGAAAAAAAGCCAACAGGAAACTCTTCTCCCGTCTCAACATTTCTTGCCCATTTAACAAAGAAATAATCTCCAAGACTTTGTGCACTTTGCCAATGCAACATTCTTTTGACATCAGAAGTAGACCAGTACTCTCCAAGACCTGCATTATTATAATGATCTGCATATGGTTGAGCAAGAAGTTCAATCGCTAAATCATCCGCCCTGCGTCTCCGTGGATCATTGACACTAGTTCCCCGAGGTGTGTGCCTATCTATTAAATATGGTAACAACTCGATCTTCGTTCCATCTTTTAACTCTAACATCCTTTTATCTCCAAGTGTTAAAAGCCCAAATCTTTTTTTAGAATATACTAATTCTGAAAACTCCAAATCTTTACGATATTCCATAAAATTATCCCCCCTATAACTAAACTACATAATATCTTTTAACGGTTGCGTCATTGGCTCTAACTCTAAAAAACACTCTTTTGCTTTTTGAATTTCTAACTTATTCAATGTAACATATCCTCGAGATGTCCCATCACTTGGCAAATCTACAAGTAAAGCATAATCATCAATACCTATCCATCCATTTTTTATTGTATCCAACAATTTAGGCGCCTTCTCTTTTATTTCTCCTAAATCAGCAAACTTAGTTAAAATACGATCACTGGACAAATACTTTTGAATATATGTATTTTTTCGAAATTTTTTAGCATCTCTACGATGAAATATAAAAATTCTTTCAATTTCAACACCACGATCTGCTGCATCAAAATTACTTTGAATAAATCGTCGTTCAGCAGGATCTTCATTCCATTCATTTTCCATCATGGTAGATATAATCCACATTTTAGAACCCTTCTTCGTCTCAGAAAAATATTTATCAAGAATTTTATAAAATTTTCCAGAATCCAAATCCTCAGTTCTTGATTGAGAATCCATAGATAAATACCCTCCATCAGAAACCAAGGAACTACCATTCATATATTTATGTCTAGTCAACATCAGGTAAATGTCATCTGCAATTTCAGACGGAGAACCTAATCTCTTCATAGGAATAGATTCCTTTGCTTTATTGAAGGTATCATCATTCTCCATAACACCACCAATCCAACCTGCCATAATAGAATTAATGCGAATTCCATACATCTCTGTAAAAATATTAGCAAAAGTCTGAACTAAATTTACTTTAGCAGCCTGTGCAGAAGCATAGGCAGAAGCACCAAAAGATCCACGATAAGCCTCTATACTATTTACCATAACAATGCTAGATTCATAATTCATTTTTTTCACAAGTTCTCGTACTAATAAATTAGCTGCAAAAACATTAACCTTATAGCTGTCTTCAAATTTATCATAGTCAAAATCAAAAGCATCCTCTAATTGAAAATAAATTTCCATAAAAACAAATCCGAAAATATCCTCGTTAATTTCTTCAGTTACCTTCAATAAATTAGAACGATCAAAATAATCAACCTCTTTTAATATAATATTTTCACTTAACAAGACATCATCTATTTGACTTCCTCTTTGATAAAGCCCTATAATCTGACATCCTGCTTCTAAGAGCAATTGACAAAGCTCTTTCCCGATATCAGAATTAACACCAGCAACAACCACAACTTTCCTTTCATTCTCATTCTTAACATATGCATTTCTTTTATCTAATGGCTTATGTGCATTCTTAGGGATATTCCAATACCTACCATTCTGAATAGCTCCTGGAATTCTGCCTTCATTCAGTAGACGAACAATCCTTCTTTCACTAATTCCCCATATATGAGATGCCTGTTTTACAGATAAATATTCCATTTCCAATCACCGTCTTTATTTTATACCGAATTAAGAACAATGTCAACAAAAAAATGTTTTTAAATTGAAAATAAATACAAATATCCATTAAACCTTATTCTTTTTTGATAGAAATTCCCAAAGAAAAAAGCTTAATCTTTCGATTAAACTCTACGATAAAAAATCATCAAGATCTCCATTTTCAACAGCTTGTTTTCCCAAATCAGTTAATGTTCTCGATGGCAAATCTCCATAATCTGTCCTTGGATAAACAATTGCAGCCATCTCTTTTCCCCGATCAATTAATGTTCGAGACATTAAGTCTCCAATTTCTTTAGATGTCATATTGCCCATGTCTATATTATCATTCATTTTAATTCCTCCCTTTATTAGTTTGGAATATAGAAAAAAAATTATTACAATCTTTCAAACATAAAAATACCTGCAACAACTAGTTACATTCTTTCAAGAATATATTTAGTTCTTTAACATCCCCAAGTTAAGTATTACTAGTCTCCTACACTGAATAATAGTACCTATTTCTAACAATATTCTCAATATGCTAAGTAGTATTTACGCTATTTACTTCATAAATATTTCTATTTCAATTTTGATACAGACATCCTTAATTTTTTAGTTATTTACCTATTACTTTTTCCGACCTAAATTGCTCTTCTCCAAATAAATTATGGAAATTTTTATTGATCCATTCTAGAATTAAACTTCCACTTTCATATTCTTTTGTATTATAAGTATGTCCAGTATTTTCTATTACTTTATATTCGAAATTTTTACAATGAATAGCTTTTATTTTCAATAAATCTAAATGCAAATAATAATCTTCTTCACTAGAACCTGAAAAAGTAAGAATTGGAACATCGATTGTTTCAAATTGATCCCAATGCTCTGGATTAGAAATAACAGGCAAATTATTTAAGTTTGAATTTTCATTATACCAGTTGTAATAGGTTTGCGAACTCATATACATATAATCTTCAATCATTTTATGAAGCAATTTTGTAGGCTCGTTATTATATATATTTTCCTTAGCCTCTTGAAGTAAATCTTTATGTGTATCTGATTGTTCTGTTAAGTGTGAACCGATCATATCAGGAGCACTTGCAAGTATCATTCCTAAAATATTGGGATGCTTTTTATAAAAATAATAGATTACTTTATTACATCCATAACTATGCCCTAACAAAATAATTCTTTTATATCCTTTATCTTTGGCAGTTTCTATTGCTAAATCAATATCGTAAATACAATCCTCAAAGATTTCATACATACAACCACATCTTTTATATGATCCATCTTTCATAACAATATCATTTTCAATAGAATGACCCCGATTGTGTTCATAAATAAAACCAATATTTTTTTCCGATAATAATTTACCCCATACAGTGGCAAAATAATTATCTACAATCGTTCCACACATGCCATGAATACAAATAACACAGATATCTTTTTCTTTACTCTCAAAATGAACCATAGGCAATTTTAACCCATCACTCGTATAAGCATCACTAATAAATTCAATATTCATCACTAGTC
>JAAWDC010000002.1 GCA_022793565.1 Bacilli bacterium | reverse complement strand
GTTTTAACACCATCAATATTTAAAGTAATCAATGCATTATTATAACTTGTATTAATATTAGTATCTAACAAAATACTTCCATAGCCTACTGAGGACTGATCCTCTATATACGGTGTATCTGATAAATACCTAAATTTCTCTGTATTATAAGACAGATATGTATATGCATTATAACTAGCACGCTGAGGTTTAGGTAATGAAACAAATGCCAACGGTAATAAAAATACACCAAGCCCCAAACAAATAAATGCTAAAACAGATACTCCTCTTTTTCTCAACACAGTTTTCATGCCAACTTTTCACTCCTTCTATCTTCTAAAAATATTGTACACTTTTTAATCGACATTTTGTACAAAAATACACTATTTTTTGTATCGATTGACACAAAAATAGACATATATAAAAACAAATTCCCTTTATTTATAAAGAAATAATAAAAAATGTACTTAAAAGTAAAAGTAGACATTTACAAAAACGATTTTACAAAAACTATTTGTTACAATAAATAATCATAGCCGAAAAACAATAAATTTGCTCTTCACTATAAATACTAGAAGAAACTTGGTACTTAATATCTATTAAATCCATATCTTGATCCAAAAAATCATTAATAGCTGATTCTAAATCTTTCTCATCCTCGAAATCAAAAATCTTTACTTTCATAAAATCACCAACTCAAGTATAAAAAAAGTGCCTGTCAAAAACAGTCACTTTTTCTTATTTTCCTATTTCACAACAATATTAACAATCTTTCCTTTAATAACAATTACCTTAACAAGATCTTTACCTTCCATATGTTTTTGAACATTAGGAGAAGCTAGAGCCATTTCTTCAATTCTCTCATCGCTATCATCCATATGAACCATAATAGTCGCACGAACCTTTCCATTTACTTGTACAGCAATCTCTTTTTCAGAATCAACCAACATAGAAGGATCATAAATAGGCCAACTAGATTCACAAATTGGAGACCCTAAATGATAAATTTCATTTAATTCTTCAGTAAGATGTGGTGTAATTGGATTTAATAAGGTCAAATAAGTTCTGTAATCTAAAGAAGTAATAGAATCTTGTTTTTCCATTTTATTAATCAAAATCATCAAAGAAGAAATCGCAGTATTAAATTTTAAAGAATCCATATCCTCTGTTACTTTTTTCACAGTTCTGTGGATATCTTTTTCTAACTCTTTAGAATAATAGTCACCAGAAGTTACCTTTTCCCCAAGACGAATTACTTTATCCAAGTACCGACGGCAACCAATCAATCCCTGCTCACTCCAAGTAGCCTCTTTTTCATAGTCACCAATAAACATCTCATATGTTCGAAGAGAATCAGCTCCATATGTTGCAACAATATCATCTGGATTGATAACGTTTCCAAGACTCTTACTCATCTTAACGCCACCTTCACCAAGAATCATACCATGTGCTGCACGAACCTTAAATGGCTCGCTATTAGGTACAAGTCCCTGATTAAATAAGAACTGATTCCAGAATCTCGCATAAAGTAAATGCCTAGTAGCATGCTCCATACCACCATTATACCAATCGACTTTACCCCAGTATTTCAAAGCTTCTTGCCCAACAAATTCTTTCGAATTATGTGGATCCATATATCGTAACCAATACCAAGAAGAACCTGCCCAGTTCGGCATTGTATCCGTCTCTCTTTTTGCTTTTTTTCCACAGTGTGGACAAGTTGTATTGACAAATTCAGGAATTCTAGCTAATGGACTCTCTCCATCATCTGTTGGTTCATACTCAGCAACGTCTGGTAAAAGTACAGGAAGCTCCTCTTCAGGAACAGGAATCCATCCACAATCCTCACAATAAATAAGAGGAATAGGTTCACCCCAAAACCTTTGCCTTGTGAAAATCCAATCTTGCAACTTATAATTAGTTTTTTTCTGACCAAGTCCATGTTCTTCTAAGTATTGAATCATCACATCAATTGCCTCTTGTTTATTAAGTCCGTTTAAAATATCAGAATTAATATGTGTACCGTCAGTAATAAAAGCCTGCTCTCCTCCATCTAGTAAATCACAAATCTTACGATGCGTTTCAAAAGTCAAGAAGCTGCGAAGTTCCTTTTTAGAAACCCAAACAGGTTCTTGAACTTGCTTTTCTTCTTCAGACATCTCTTCTTGGTTTAATGAATTAAGTTCAACAACCAACACACGATTTGTTGTCAAACGATTCACATCCTTATGAGCTGCATAAAAATGTTCTTGAAAAACATAGGAAAGTAATTGAACATTCTTAATATCTATGTACCCAGACTCCTCAATAACCTCTCGGAAAGCTGCCTCTTCTGGAGACTCAGTTTTCTCAATTCCTCCCATAATGAAAGTCTGCCAACCAAATTTCTGATATCGTACACATAAGTATTTATCTTCACTTGGATGTTTTACAACAACAATAACAGTATCTCTCTCAGTATTTTTCTTTCCTTCGATTGGAGGGGTTTCCACAGATTCATAAATAGGTGCAAGAACAGGAATAACCTCAATTCCAAATTTCTTCGCAAAATCATAATCACGATCATCATGTGCTGGAACTGCCATAATTGCCCCTGTTCCATAATTCATCATTACATAGTCTGAGATATAAATTGGAATCTCCTTTTTAGTAATTGGATTAATCGCAGTAAGACCTTCGATTTTAACTCCTGTTTTATCCTTTACAAGTTGTGTACGCTCAAACTCTGTCTTCTTATTCGAACGCTCACGGTAATCGATAATCTCATTCATATTTTTAATTAATCCACTATATAAATCAATATATGGATGTTCTGGTGCAATAACCTTGAATGTAACCCCATATAAAGTATCTGGGCGAGTAGTATAAACCTTTAATTTCTCATCTACTTGAGCAAGATCAAAATCAACCTCCGCACCAACAGATTTCCCAATCCAATTGATTTGAGCAGTTTTAATTTTCTCCTGAAAATCTGTATCCTTAAGTCCATCAATTAAACTCTCAGAATAATCACTCATCCGAAGCATCCACTGCTCCTTTTCTCGTTGTTCTACCTGTGTCCCACAACGCTCGCAAACACCACCACTAGAATCCTCATTCGAAAGTCCCGTTTTACATTTTGGACACCAGTTAATATTCTTCTTCGCTTTATATGCCATACCATGTTTAAAAAATTGTAAAAACTGCCACTGTGTCCATTTGTAATATTCAGGATCTGTCGTTGAAAATTCACGAGACCAGTCAAAGGAAATTCCTAGTTTTTCAATTTGTCCTTTAAAAGTTTGAATATTCTCCTTTACTGCAATGCTTGGATGAATATGATTCTTAATCGCATATTGTTCAGCAGGCGCACCAAATGCGTCCCATCCCATTGGGAATAATACGTTATATCCCATTAATCGCTTCTTTCGAGCCATCGCATCTAATGCAGTATAACTTCGCACATGTCCTACGTGAAGACCCGCCCCACTAGGATATGGAAACTCCACCAAATAATAATATTTTTCTTTCGAAGGATCAATCTTTGCTTCAAAGGTATGATGCTCCTTCCAATATTTTTGCCACTTTTTTTCAATGTTTTGAGTACTATCCATTTCTTCTTTCTCCCTTCACACGCTTTCTTTTTTCTTTTACTATTGGCATTTCTAATTCCTCTTCATCTTCAGAATCTAGTTCATCTTCACTTTGTGTCTTCTTTTGGTAATACTTCCCCAGAACCAAAAAACTACCTAGAATAATTGGAACAAGTAAAACAAACCCAATAAGTAGTTGAAGAAAAGTATTGTTAACAAACAAGACAACTGCTCCAACAAAGGCAATGTCGATACTTCCGACAATCGCAATCGAATGAACAAAGTTTCTGTATCGAATCTTTTTTAAATCAATCTGATAACGAATCAGTAAATACTGAACTTCAACTGGAATCTTTTTACTATTTCTCCTAGCCTTACGAACAGTAACAAAATAAAAAGCCAAATAAACTACAATAAATATAATAATAAAATTAACAAAAAACTCCATCGCACCTCCAAAATAAAACCACGAACTATGCCAAAGGACGACATAACTCGTGGTACCACCTTATTTATTTCTCTAAACTGATAACGGAGTTACCCAATTCATTCCAAAAGACAAGTTCGATAAATCTTCTATATCTATTTTCACCTACCATAGACTCTCTAAAAAAGAATATCTATCTACTACTTCTTTTCTCAACATGAAACTATAATTTATTATATCATAAAAATTTAAAAAACAAGCATCTTTTTTATTAACGCTCGTTTATTACTACAGAAGTACTAAAATATGGACAAAAATTCTTCTTTTGTCCGATCACCTTGCTCTAATTGGCACAGTATTTACACACAAAATTCTTGAACCAAAGCAGTAACTCTCAAAATAAAAAAGTACAACTTCAACTAGAAAAGTAATACTTTTTTAATAAAATATACAATTTAAAATACTTGTACTAAAATTTATAAACTTTGACAGGTGCCTGATCCTTCTTAGTATAAGAAATAGGTTCCTCTAATACAGTATCTAAGTGAACATCTTCAGGAAGAAAGTGTTCCTCTAAAAATTTTTCAAACAGTAGGTCGTATAGTGCCCCTTCTTTAATAGCACTCTCATATTCAGAAGCTGTATCTGAAGCGTAATATGGGTCTTTTTTCAGTTCTTCAAAATCACTATGAATATTTTCAAAGCGAGTCAATCGATCTAACTCTTGTTCTAAATTTCTAATTTCCGAAGTAATCTCTATTTGTTGATGTTTAATTTCAAACTCTTCATCAAACAATTTACTTTCTACTTTAGATAATTCTTCCAAATCAAATCCTTTCCAATTAGGATACTCTTGATTCAATCTCCTACTTACTTGAAAAAACCTAATACCACTAAATCCTATCTTAATAGCTGACATACCAGCAACTAAAAGACTAACAAGTGAAGGAATAGAAGAAACACCAAAATTTCCAAGAAAGATTCCAGAAAGCCCAAGTAAAATAGAAAAAAACACAACATTATTCTTTTGACGTATAACATAACGATTACCTGCTAT
>JAAWDC010000069.1 GCA_022793565.1 Bacilli bacterium | reverse complement strand
GGGCTTTTCTTCTTCTTTTCTTTTTAAAAATTTCTCAAAAGCTTTCATTAAATCGTCCAAGGTAACATCACTATTCATCGTTATACCTTCTTCTTGGTATTCTTTTAGGCTTTCCGGAATTTTTGTATATACCTCCTGTCTAACTTCTGATAGTTCCTTAAACTTTTCTGTTATATCCTTGTATTGCTGATATTCAATTAGCCTTTGGATTAATGTTTCTCTTGGATCTTCCTCTTCTTCCTCCTCTTTCTCTTGACATCTTGGAAGCAACAGTTTCGATTTCATTTCAATTAATTCACTGGCCATAACCAAATATTCACTTGCAATGTTTAAGTTCAATGACTCCATTTTTTTTATATAGTCCAAATACTGAGTAGTAATATCTACAATTTCAATTTCCCAAATATTCACTTTTGATTCTTTAATCAGGTGTAGCAATAAATCTAATGGTCCCTCAAAAGCATCAATTTTTACTTCATATTCCATAACTATCCCCTGTCTACTTCTTCTTGTTTCCTACTTCTTAACTCGTAGTTTCTATCCCTATATTGTCATATTTTATTAAAGTCTTCTACCGTTTCCAATTCTTACCTATGGTAATTCCATTTAGATCATCCTATGGAATTTCTTTATACTCTTTTACTATGTAAATATGGGTGTAAAGATAAGGTTTCCTTCAATTACTAAGTATGGTCATCCGTATAGAAAATATTCTTCCTTGTTTATTATGATCTATACTTTCTTTTCCATTATATAAAAATTTCTATAAAAAAAAAAGAGAAACTTCCTCATTCTACAAAACATTGTTATAATAAAAGTATAGGAAAGTAGGGATTTTTTTGAAAAATTTTACTATGATTGATGAACCATTTATATGTGAACAATGTAATAAAAGTGTTTCTGCACTTAGTTATACTGCCCGAGATCATTGCCCATATTGTCTTTATTCTAAGCATGTAGATGTGATGCCAGGGGATCGACTGAATCATTGCCAGGGATTGTTACAGCCAATCGGTATTGAAAAGTTTAAAGACACCTATAAAATTATTTATCGTTGTAAAAAATGTCATCAACTACATAAGAATATTATGGCTAGAGATGACGATATGAACTTAATTATCGAACTATCTAAAGTAATTTAGCAAGAGTTCTTTGTCAGAATTCTTGTTTTATTTTTTTTCTTGAGGAACAAATAACAATCTTTTTGCTTCGCTATAATCGCTTTCTTTTAAGTTTTCTAAACTACTTCCAAATGCAACGGCATTTATAAAGTGCTCTTGACTTTTTGTTATTGCTTCTGATGTTTTTTTAGACATTTTATATAACCCTTGATTGCAAACTGAAAGTCTACTATTTGGAACTTGGATTCTTAACATTAAAAGTTCCTTTGATATTTCTCTAATTGCTTTTGTAATAATTTCTTGTTTTTCTTCATACCCTGCAAATAAATCATCTTTATTATTGATTACTTTCCCTCTTCTTAATTCAGAGCAAATGGACGTTTTTATATAGTTTAATGTATTATAAACTCCTTCATATAAATATATATTCATAGGGTCTCTATTAAAAAAATCTTCTAAGCAACTTAGATCAGTATATATCTTATATTATTCTTCTCTTGTTAAGTTTCCTCTTTTATAATGCGTGATTCGAAAATCACCTCCTGCATTGTTTCCTGCATTTATATATGAACAATATAAAAAGTCTACATCATTTGCTCCTATTTTTGATAATATATCGTAGCATTCTTCTTGATATTCTTCATAGAATTCTGGTAAACGCCCACTTTGATATTCTCTTGCACATAGACTTTCATTTTGTCTCATTTCTATTATCTTATTTAATTCCTCTTGTAGTTTATTACTTTCAACTATCTTTTTTATGAACATTAGTTCTTCTAATTTTAAATGTGTAAGTGTTTGCATAGAATTTCCCCCTTTTTATGAATGATTATTTTAACTTAAATTCTTTCAAATAGCAAGTAATTCTTGTCAGATATGGCAATTTATATTATCATATATTTTTGTAAAGAAAGGAATATAGATATGAAAAAACTTACACTAGTACAAAGAGTTGCCGAATTAGAGGAATTTATTAGAATGAGAGATTCTGGCTATCTACCACTTGTTGTTGGTCTAACAGATGATGAAGTACGATTACTTAAAGCAAATCCTGATACAAGTCCTTTGGGAATTAATTCTTTATATTACCCTGCTTACCAGAGAAATAAAAATAATCTATTATGTATGTTTCTTGGTTCTGATTATTTAAGAGAATTAATTGAAAGTAGAAGGGCGTGTGTTCTTGAATTCATTGATTTAAATGGGGAAACTAAATATGTGGATTATGTTAAAAAATCTTATTCTGTAGATTGTGAGGGAGTTATTGTATTCCGAGATAGAAAGAGATTATGGGGAAGTTCACAAGCTAAATATAGCCTAAATAAAAATCAAAGAAAGGGATCTTTGGTGTCTATCAGTATTGGTAACGTTTCTGGATCAGTTCCTATGTTTTATTCTGAGAGTATGAATGAGGATAGTGAACAGGAGGAATTATTAATTTTATGTGCTGATACTT
>JAAWDC010000068.1 GCA_022793565.1 Bacilli bacterium | reverse complement strand
TGATTTGGAGACAGCGGCAAGACTTCGTCATGGCGAATTACCTAGACTTGAAAAAGAGTTGAGCGAGTTAAATGCGACTTCTCAAAATAAACTTTTAAGTGATGTAGTTACCAATGAAGATATTGCGAGTGTTATATCTAAATGGACGAATATTCCGATTAGTAAACTAGTCAGTGGTGAGCGTGAGAAGTTGCTTTCTTTAGAAGAGAATATGAAAAAACGCGTGATGGGACAAGAGGAGGCAATTCAATACGTTAGTGAAGCGATTATTAAGAGTCGTAGTGGAATTAAAGATCCAAATCGTCCGATCGGTTCTTTTATTTTCTTAGGTCCTACAGGTGTTGGGAAGACTGAGGTTGCTCGAACACTTGCCTATGAGCTATTTGATGATGAGAAACATATGATTCGTATTGATATGAGTGAATATATGGAGAAATTCTCTGTTAGTCGGTTAATTGGTAGTCCTCCAGGGTACGTTGGTTATGAAGAGGGAGGTCAATTAACTGAAGCGGTTCGTCGGAATCCTTATAGTATTGTCCTATTTGATGAGATTGAGAAAGCTCATCCAGAGGTTTTAAATTTATTACTTCAAATATTAGATGATGGTAGGGTTACTGACTCTAATGGACGAACTGTTGATTTTAAAAATACCATTATTATTATGACTTCTAATCTTGGAAGTGAATATATTTTAGAGGGCAATACAGATCCTGTTTTGGGGGAATTAAAACAGTATTTCCGTCCAGAATTCATTAATCGTATTGATGAGATTATCGTGTTTAATCCATTGACTAAACCGATCATTTCTCAGATTTTAGATAAGATTATTGGCGATTTGGAGACTCGCTTAAAGGATCATAATATTCGTTTTATTTTAACTGATGCTGCTCGTGAGTTTTTAGTAGAAAATGGATTTGATCCAAATTATGGGGCAAGACCATTGAAAAGGTTTTGTAGTCGCACAATTGAAACAGAACTTTCTAGAATGATCCTTGAAGATCAAATTTCCTACGGAGCACATTTAGTTATTGATGTTAAAGAAGATAAAATCGAGATTTATCCAGAATAGGAAAATATAATTTTAGACTATTAACAATTCGTTTTGTTTATAGTCTTTTTTTAATTCATTTCAGAAACGAACAAGAAAACTAGATTTCTTTCTCTTTTTGTGGTAGAATAACTCATACAAATCAACGAAAGGGGGTGGAGTCGTTGAAAAGATATATGTTTTTAGTGAGCTCTTTTCTTTGTTTTTTGTTGTCTTTTTTCTGGCTTCCTCCTCTTTTCATGTCTTTTGCTTATATATTTTTGGTTAGTTCTTGGCTTTTTCCACCACGCCTTTTTTCAGAGAATATTATTTTATTCTTCTTTGTATCGTTAGGATGTATTTTATTAAAACTTCCTATTTCTGGATATTTATTATTTTTTAGTTGTATAATTCTCAATCTTCTTTTCCTTTTTTTACAAGATAAATTTTCTTTTTATAGTAAAAAGGTGTTTGGAGATGACTCTACTTTAGTAACTGTTTTGGTTGGGAAACTGAAACAATCTAAATTGTTAAGGGATGTTAAAACGGGGGATATTTTAGTACTTCGAAAAGGAGAGACTTGTTTTGTAGATGGAACGGTTGTACAAGGGAGAGTGCGAGTCCGTTCTCGTAGTTCTAACACTATCTCTGTATTAAAAAAAGGAGATACTGTTTGTTGTGGTAGTACCAATTTAGCGAAAGAATTGTTAGTGTTGGTTATAACTCCTTTTGAGGATACACTTTATTCTCGTTGTCAAAATGCTTTATTATACTCAAACCATGAGAAATTTCGGAAGTATCTTTTCCCGTTTGGAACTGTTCTTTTTGTTCAATTTACATTCTTGTTTTTGTTTTTCTTTCTTGTCGTTTATCAATTCCGTGTTCATGCATTAGAATATGGACTTATGATTTTGTTAATTTTATATTTTGATTTTGAAAATTTATTTATTTTAATTGAAAAAATGGTACTATTTTCTTTTTACAAAAAGGGGATTTATATTCTAGATCCAAATAAATTATTAAAATTACCTAAAGTCAAGAATCTTATTTTTACTAAAACAGGAGTTTTAACTTTGGGAACTTTTCAGGTAACGGCAATTACGGCTAAAAAAGAGAGTGAATTGTTGGAAACATTGGCATATGCAGAATATTATTCGAAAAATAGAATTGGCAAGTGTATTACAGAATATTGCCAATCTAAAGTTTCTATTGATCCTTCTCAAATTGAGGAATACTGTGAGTATATTAATGGTGTTTCAGTTATGGTTCAAGGGGTTAAGTTTCTAGTTGGTAATTATAATTTTATGTTAGAAAATGGTATAGATGTTGAGAAAGAGAACGTTGTTGGTACTAATTTATATGTGTCACGTAATCGGAAATATGTAGGAGTTATTACATTATCTGATCATGTTTTAATGCCAATAAAAGAGGAAATCACATTATTAAAAAAATTAGGTCTTTCTCACATTACTACTTTCTCTAAAGATAATGAGTTTATCACACGAGTTGTTTCTGGTACATTAGGGATTTTTGATTGTTATTCGGAATTAACTTATAAAGATCGGAGTTTTTGGATTCAATATTTGAAAGAAATTTATCGTGGACCTCAGGCATATATTAGTGATGAGGAGTGTAACTATGGAGTGGAAGTGAAGGTTCTCTTTGCGGGGGATTCCTCAAAAAGAGCAGATATTATCATTCCAGGAAATGATTTTTCTAAAATTTCTTATCTATATAAAAGATCAAAAGAGTATCTTTCTTCTATTCATTCTTGGGTTCTTTTGGTGATTTTTTTTAAGTGTTTTCTCCTCTTTCTTTTACTATGGATTCGTGATATTTTAGTATTAGGTGGAATTTTAATAGGGATATTCCTTATTTTCTCCTTATTACTGTTTTTTCCATTTATTTTTCGTAGAAAGGGTGAGTAGATGAAAAAAATTAATGAGCTGTGTCAAGGCCTCGGTCTTGGTGAGGATGAGTTTCTTTGTTATGGAAATGATAAAGCCAAGGTATTGAGAGGGCCTGAAGTTAAAAAGGATAGTAAATTAATTCTTGTTACAGCAATCAATCCAACTCCTTATGGAGAAGGAAAGACTACAGTTAGTATTGGGTTAGATGATGCTCTTTGTTCTCTTGGCGTTTCTAGTATGGCAGTATTGAGGGAGCCTTCTTTAGGACCTGTCTTTGGATTAAAAGGAGGTGCTACTGGAGGAGGAATGGCTAGTGTTGTTCCAAGTTCAGATATTGATCTTCATTTTACTGGTGATTTTCATGCTATTTCTGCTGCCAATAATTTGTTATGTGCAGCTGTTGATAATCATATTTTCCAAGGAAATTCTTTAGGGATCGATCCTAGTACTGTCTGTGTAAAACGATGCTTAGATATGAACGATCGGTCTCTTAGAAAAGATTTTAATATTACAGCCGCTAGTGAAGTAATGGCTATATTTTGTTTGGCTACTGACTTTAATGATTTAAGGAGAAGACTTGGAAATATTCTCATAGGATATACAGAAGATAAAAAACCGCTTTATGCGAAGGATTTAAAAGTGGATGGTGCGATGTCTTTGCTTTTGAAGGATGCGATTCACCCCAATCTTGTTCAAACTTTAGAAGAAAATCCTGTTTTAATTCATGGAGGTCCGTTTGCTAATATTGCTCATGGATGTAATAGTATTTTGGCAACGAAGACAGCACTTAGTCTTTCAGATTATGTAGTAACTGAGGCTGGATTTGGTAGTGATCTGGGAGCAGAAAAATTTTTGAATATCAAATGTCCTGTTGCTGGAATATCTCCATCATTTATCGTTTTGGTTGTGACTGTCCGTGCTTTGTTGCATAGTGGTAATGACAATCTTCTTGCGCATATTGATCATTTAAGACATTATAATGTTCCATTTTGTGTCGCTATAAATCAATTTTCTGATGATAAAGAGGAAGAACTCCAGGAATTAAGTTCTTTCTGTCAAGATCACGGTGTTATATCGTTTATTACTACATCTTTTGTAGATGGTGGATGTGGTAGTGTGTCTTTAGCACGTTATATTTTAGAAAATGCAGATTCTTCTCATTTTAAACCTTTATATTCTGATAGTCTTACTATTCATGAGAAAATTGATCTAATTACCCAGCAGGTATATCATGCATCATCGGTTGATTATTCGGATGCTGCTCGGAACAAACTAGAGGAAATTGAACAACTTGGTATTTCTCATTTTCCTGTTTGTATGGCTAAGACGCCATATTCTATTAGTGATGATAAAAACAAACTAGGATATCCTAAAGATTATACTATTTCAGTTCGAGATATCTTAATTCAAACAGGAAGCCAAATGATCGTTGTTTTATTAAATAATATTATTACAATGCCAGGTCTACCCAAGATTCCTAATTATGAAGAGATGGAATAATTCAAGAGTTTCTTGAATTATTTTTCATTTTGTTGTATAATAACCATATTTTTAGGGGGATTTTTTATGGATAATTTGTTAAGTCAATTTTTGTCATTGAGTGATATAAAAAGAATGGGTATTTCTACAGATTGTGGTTTTTTTGTCGGAAGTCAATTTTTTATAAATATTATTCCAAAGAAATATTTTAGGAAAGCCCTTATGGCGGAATTTATAGATGAAATTAGAACTAGGTTATGTGAACAGTTTCCAATTTGTAGTGAAATTGTGGATCATTTTAATATAGAAGAAATTACCGTTTTACTTTCTACACAGGAAGATAATTCTTTTGATTTTACTTATAATTATAAGGAAATCCTCAGTTGGTTTTTTTCTTATTTTATGGCTAGTTATCCAAAAGTGTTTTCTGAATATGCTCAATTTGTTGAGAAAAAGCTTTCAAACTTAGCAATTGAAGATTCAGAATTTGAGGCCGGGGTTCAAGAGATTTTTATGGATATTTTTAGGAAAATCAATGCTTTATTGGTGGCTAATACTGATAAACTTTCTGAGAGTGAGCGAGCAAAGATTGTAAAGGATCGACGTATCGCAAAGTATTTTTCAAAGCATATCAATGAATTGTTTGATATTCTTAAGAGACCAATTACTGTTGATTTTCCTGAAGATTTTAATAAAGATCGATTCTTACTTGCTCTTAATCATAAAGCTTTATTTGATTTACAGAACGTTGATCAATCTTTAGAACAAAGAAAAAAACATATCAATTTTATAGAGCGTTATTTAACAATTACTGATTACTTTATTCAAAAAGAAAATTGCTCTTATAATGCCCATTATATAGTGGACGTGGGATTTATTTATTCTTATTCAGATTTAAAGAGAGACTATCAATCTTTTTGTGAGAAAAATCAAGAATTAGTTTCTTCTTTTAGAGAGGAAATAGGGATGGATCAAATCTTTCGTCAGTATTTACTAGATGCACGTAAAAAGATGAAAAGAGAAGAATTTGTCAAAACAATTCAGTTGAATTTTCAATTTTTTCCAAAGGGTATTGGAGACCATAGAGAAGGGGCTTCTAAACATTCTAAAGTCGATGAAGATTTGCGAAAATTATTACGGGAAAAGCATAATAAAATGTTACAGGATAAAATCAACTTTTATTCTTCTACCGATTATCTTTGGACTCTTGAAGAAGAACAAGCATTTAGTGGTTATCGTGGATACATTTATCCAAATGGGAAAGTTGTTTTTGATAAGTTCTATAATGTTACTAGAGAAGGGTTATCTCCTGCTTTTAATGAGGCTATTATTACTATGGATTTAGTTGATTTTATTGAAATGGCGCCTCAAAGTAAAACGGAGTTGCTTGAATTGATTCGTAATCATAATGCAAGAAGTGTACAGAGGGTTTATCATACTCCTGGATGGGAGACTAGAGTTCAACGAGTTATTAGTAAAGAAGTTTTAGATTATGACTTTTGTTTTATAGAGAATTTATTAGTAGATATTTCTAAGGAGGATGCTAAGGTGTATGGAAAAAGTAATTCGTAATATAGATGATTTAATTGAGTGGGATGAGGTCGCAAATTTGATTCTTCCTGAACCTAATCAAATATTTTCCCTTGCTTTAAAAAACTTTAAATATTTAGGAGGTTCTTTTGATGAGCAAGAGAAAATTGGGGAAGAAATTCTAAGTCAGGCAAAGGCGTTTTACGAGAAGTCTC
>JAAWDC010000007.1 GCA_022793565.1 Bacilli bacterium | reverse complement strand
GGCTGTTCTGGTTTTATTTCACTTACTGGAATTTCTTCCTCTTTTGGTTCTTCCTCTACTGCGACATCACTTGGATTCGCTTCTTCTTCTTTCGTAGAGGAAATCTGTTCTGAATTCATTTCATTTATTGAAATTTCCTCTTCTTTTGGCAATACGACGAATGCTGGTCTTGGAAATGAATTTCTTGTCGTTTCTATTCCTTCTTCTTTTTGTATTGTTTCATTTAGCATACAGTATCCCTCTTTCTATTATTCTATATGATAGAGATCTCGGATACTACTTGCATCTTGAAATAGTTCAAATATCTCTATTAATTTATTTTCTTTTTCTATTAATTCTTTGTCTTCCGTTTTTCCAAAAGGAATTATTTTATAGCCTTGAGGTGGCACTTGGTCTGTGAGTGGAATATAGTAAGGAATGTCATCTTTAAAAAAGGTGAAACCATCAATCACTCCTTTTTTAAATAATCTTGGGAGATATTCTTTAATTTCTGAAATTTTTGTACTAGAGTCTAATAAGTGATTTAATTCTAGTATTTCAAAAACAAAGACAGCTTGTTCTATTTTACCACTTAAGGATGGTGTATCTAAGTCGTAAAATTCATACTCCATTTGATCAAATCGTTCTTTGTGCTTTTCTACTAATTGAAGAAACTTTTCATTTTTTTCTTGATCTAAATCCATTTTTTTCTCCTTTTCTTATTTCCAAAGGAAAAGGCAAAATATTCCAATCATAGCAATCACAAAACTACTGATAAAACAGGTAAGTGTAAATATTTGTAATCCTGAATAAGTATACGTTTCTTCCTCATCCTCAAGCTCTTCTACTTCTTTTTCTCTTTTAATAAAGTCAAAAGTAGCAGTCATCTCTAAAGCAATTCCTGCCATTTGAGATTCTTCTCCTAAGCTAATTGTATCTAACTCTTTTTCTTCTAAAGAAGATTTTTCAGAACTTATTTCTCCTTCTGGATTATAACTAGAAAGCCCTTTTTCTATCATAGGCATCACTCCTATTATGTAGTTATTATCTCACTATTTCACTTTACTGTCAATCTATAGAATTTAAGAATCCAGATAAAAGTATGAAAAAATATTAATATCAACAGATGATTGTTATAGTAATGGCTAATATAGTTAACTGAAAAGTATACCTATATATATCGTATTTATTATTAATTTAACATTAATTTTGATATGTATTATTTGTTAAATCCTATACTCCCCTATTTATAATAACGCTGTATTGAACTTTTATAATTAATTTTTATTATCTTGACTTGTTGTTCTTAAGAAATAGATGTTATTGTTAGAATTTAATAGATCTAATCTATACGGTTAAATAGTGACAGTTCTTAATATAATAGTTACTAGTTTATATTACAGCCTGGTAAAAAAACGTTATAATTTCATAATAAGAAAACAAGAGCCAGACATACAATCTATCGCTCTTGTTTTCTTTTCTAAAAAATTACTTTACTTAGTATCTATCAAATAGAATTTAGAACACTCCCTAATTCTCTTTTCAATTTAATAAATAGGAGTTATTGTGGCTTTGAATCCATAAAAATCATTTATACTACCGTCACTCTTAAATGTTATTTTAATGTAATTCCCAGGAATTATTATAGTTTCTGTTTGTTTAGTGGACCCTCCATATTTTCCGTACTGCTTTCCGTTCTGATCATATAAATAAATCCAATCATAATTAACATTTTCTGTTTGATATTCTAAGACTACATTTAGTGATGTAGCCCCTTCAAATGTTCTTTCCCCATAAATTTTATCATTTAATTTATTAGGATATGGGTTATGTTCTGACTCTATTATAGCTCTATGTATCGTTTCAATATCGCTAATTGTTACATTAGTATCTGGCATTATAAACTTATTTCCATTAATCAGTGTTCCATTCATTTTGAATGATTGAATTTCATAAGTTCCAGAAGTAGATTGTAATATTATCTCCTCTCCTGAGAACGCTTTATTAGGACTAGGGACAATGTCACTATTTTCATCTTGTATTATAATATCCATTCCTTCTATTAGTTGTATATCAGTTATTGTTGCATTGGCGTTTGGCATCATAAACTTATTTCCTTCTATTAATGTTCCATTTAGCTTGAATGATCCTATTTTATAATCTTTAGAAATAGGATTTAGCGTTATTTCCTGTCCATAAAAAGCTTTAGTACTACTAGGCGTAACATCACTGTTTCCATTTATTGTGACTGTATAGTTATCGATTGCAATTCCTTTTACTAAATTTGATTGCTCACGATTTGCAATAATTTCATCTACTAGAGATGAGGTGCTCTCAGTATAATTTATCACTATCTTAGCGCCATCCTTTGTTGCTGCATACGTAAACATACCACTAGTTTGGATATCTGGATTACTTATAGAGATTGTCATACTTAGATACTGACAACCAAAGGCCATCATATTCGCTATTATTACTTTTCCAGTATTAAAGTTTCCTAAGTTAACATTTTTTAAGCGCGTACAAGCATTAAATATATCCCTAATATTTGTTACATTCGATGTATCAAAATTACTTAGGTCTAAGCTAGTAAGAGAACCACAACTATAAAACATCCCATTCATTGTTGTTACTTTGCTTGTAT
This sequence comes from Bacilli bacterium, assembly GCA_022793565.1. Classification (GTDB taxonomy): domain Bacteria; phylum Bacillota_I; class Bacilli_A; order RF39; family UBA660; genus Alloscybalousia. Next base: position 767 of record JAAWDC010000007.1, on the reverse strand, counting down.
CAAAGTGACTTAAATCTATAGTAGTAAGGTCTATACAAGCAGAAAACATGGAACCCATATTAGTTACATTGGATGTTCTAAAACTACTGATATTTAAAGACTGTAACTTTCTACAGCTTTCAAACATTGCATTCATATTCGTTACTTTTGATGTATCAAAATTACTTAAGTCTAGAGTAGTTATTGATTGTACAGTAAACATATTACTCATATCAGTTACATTCGATGTATCAAAATTACTCACATCTAAAATTGGTAGGTAATGGAACCAAAACATATTACTCATATTAGTTACATTGGATGTATCAAAATTACTTAGATCTATACTTGGTAGAGCATCAGAAGAAAACATATATGACATATCGGTTACTTTTGATGTATTGAAACTACTGATATCTAAGCTTTGAAGATTATAACACACAAACATATGTGACATAGTAGTTACTTTCGATGTATTGAAACTTCTTAGATCTAAAGATAGAAGATTATAGCAATAATAAAACATATAACTCATATTAGTTACATTAGATGTATCAAAATTATTTAAATTTAGATTCTGTAGCATTCTACACTCAGAAAATGTATAAGCCATGTTTGTTACCTGAGAGGTGTCAAAATTACTTAAGTCTAAAGTTCTTGTGTAACATCCATTAAACATATTAGACATATCTGTTACCTTTGATGTATTAAAACTACTTAAATCCAAACTCAATAATTTATTTGTTTTCCCGAACATCCACTGCATTGTTGTTACATTGCTTGTATCT
>JAAWDC010000067.1 GCA_022793565.1 Bacilli bacterium | reverse complement strand
TAATAATCCACTATCCCCAATAAAATACTCTTTCTCTCGAGCTGGGTAATTCTCAAAATAATCTATTTTTTCTTCCCATAGAGGAAACCAAGGAAAATAAGTATGAGTAAAATTTTTGTTTCTAGGTATAGAAATTGACCATACCATCTTCAAATCAGAAAGATGGATCTTTTTATCAGAGATACTACTTAGTTTGAGTAAGACATATGCCTTTCGATCGATTAGTGTCCAAATACTCCCTTGTACATTCTTAACAATTTGATGATAAAACTCCGAATAAGTTCTTAATACTTCATTTAATTGAGCGATATTTTCTAATATATTAGGAGGAAAATAAACAGTTTCTAACATATAATGATATTTTTGATCATGAAAAAAATATCTCCCACGTACTAGCCGAAGATCATTAATTACTAAATGATAATAATATTGGATATATTCTTTCATGACATGCACCTATTAAAGAATATGAAAAAAACACTAAGATTATTAGTGTTTTTATTTATTATGCGGCACGTCTTCCATAGGATTTTTGTTGAATATCAGTAGATTCATAAAGATCCTCTGGATTAATAAATCCCATCAAATCTTCTTCAGGATCTTGCATTGCTCTAGCAATTGCATCCCATTTAGCTGCTTCTTCATTCTTTAATTGAGTTTGTGCATCTAATTCTCTAATACGACTCATATGTTGTTGTTTCTTTTCTTCATTTCTAGCTAATAACAATTGGTTAGAATCTTCAAGTTCTTTTCTCTCTTGAGCAATCTTCTTACCTTGTGCTTCTGCATCTCTTTGTCTTTGTTGTAATACTCTTTGTTGACTCTTACCTGTATCAATCAAGTTCTTCAAAGCTGCTTGATTCATTTGTTCAGCAGTTTGATATCTACGTTCAGCTTCCGTTTGATCATCACCTGCTTCCTTCACTTCACGATTAGATGCATCTATTTTCTTTTGTGCTTCTTCCTTATAATTTTGAAAATCTTGAGTTAACCGATTAACCTTTTCTAATGCTTCCTTTGTCTTAAGGCGTTGTGCATCTACCGCTTCACAAAGTTCATATACAGGAGTAACTTTCTTCTCAGAATCCAAAGTATCCTGCTCTTTTTGTACCTCTACTAACTCTTCACTAGAAGTTGTATCCTTAATCTCAGAAACAGGACTTTCCTCTAAAGGAATTTCTTCCATTACTGAATCTTGGATATCCTCCTCTAAAACTGTTTCTTTTGGAGGTTCCACAACTGGAGTCACAACTTCTGGGGTTACCTCTTCCTTCACTTCTTCTACTTTACTAGAATCTTTAGAAGTATCCTCAACTGACAACACTCCATCTAGACTCATAGTACCATAAAGTCCAGTTGTATCACTTTGATCTACAACTGCAGTATCTATAGTTTCCTCTACTGGTTCTACAACATTCTCTGGTGTTTCTACCATTTGTTGTCCTTCTGCTTGAATCTCTTCTAAAGACAATTGTTCTGTTGGCATATCGTCAACTACAACTGGAGGCTCTTCAACAACAATTGGTGTAGGCTCAGGAGCCCTTTGAACCATAATTTGCTCTTTTGCTACTTTCACTTTCAATCCCTTAGGTAAAGTAGAACTTACAACATCAACTTTCTCAGGTATTAAACGGAAAGTTACATTAGCAATCTCAGCTTTACGAACTGATCCAACACCTTCATGAACTGCGGGCTGATCTTGACTGACGCTAGGAGTCACAGGAACATCTGCAGATGGAAGTTCAACACTTTTTACTTCGCTTGGAGTATCTTGTGCTACCACAGTATTTGTAGAAGGAGTTTCCTCACTAACAACAGTTTGAACTTCTTCCTCTTTTGTAGACGGAAACTTCATTATATTACTTTCAATAGCCTTCTCACTTTCAGGACGAAGTTTAATTTTTCTTGAAGCGCTAGTTCGAGAAATCTTCTTACCGTTCGCCTGCCCTCCATTAAGCAAAACAAAGGAAGTAGTGTTCACTATACTTAAATTTTCCATATAAAACTACCACCTTTCTATTCTTTTTTTGAAAGTTCCCTCAAAACATCTTTAATTCTAGCCCAGTCTTCGTCACTATCAACTCCACCGAAACTAACTTTGTCACCATTTCTGATTACTGAAGATACATAAATCGTAATATTATCTGCATCATCTCTTTCATTTCGAGTATATACTGCATACTCTCTTTTTGTATCATTAAATTCAAAAGCAAATAATAATTCTACTTCTTCTTCAGCCCCATCATCAGCAACAATAATCATTTTTTTACTTGCTTCATTCATCATACACACATCCTCCCTTTATTATCATATATATCTATTTTAACATAAATTTGATAGAATTCAACTATTTTCTAGAGTTTTTTTTGAAACTACCTTTTCAAGCAAGAAATATCGACATTCAAAAGCACAATAATCTTCAATATAAGACTCTAAAAAATCAATTGTATTAATTGAACTACACTTTTTATTTTCTTTTCGACAAAATCCTTTCAATCGAAGTTTATCATAAGAATAATCTCCAAAAATGTAATCAAAATCCATGAAATAATCTGTATATCGTGCCTCTAAGTCTTCAAAACAAAATCCATCTTTATAATTTTTTACTAATCGATACTCCGTATCACCTAATTGAATATTTTTCATACCATACGTCTCCCTATTTTCATCATAATCCAATTTTAAAAAAAAATCAATCGATTGGTACAGTATATAAAGTAGAATCTTTAGAAATTCCCCCACCATAATAAGTAGGAATCTTTCCTTGAATCATCTTAATAGAAAGTGGAATATCAAATTGAACCACATGTTCTTTCGTTAAATAAGGAAGTCGAATCTGTGCGGTTACTTCTAAATGAATTCCGATTTGTACAAGTGCATTATTAATTCCGTAAGAAGTAATATCTGTTGTAATATTCCCAAGAACATCTCCAACATAATGAATTCGAATTGGGATCTTTGGTCCAAGATTTGAAAGTAACGGATTCTTAGTCACTAATCCAAATGGAATTTCTTCCAGAACTCCCTTTTTTAAATTACTTAACTGTTCAGAAGAAAAATACCCCCCTTGAAAAAATTCAGAATCTAATTCCCCATTTTCTAACATTCTTAAATTCTTTAATACCGCATTAGTTGTAACACTTAAAAGTTGATTAACAATCACTGGATTAAAATCGATCGTTTGAATAGAACCATCAGAACTTGTAACTGTCTCAAACAGATTTTGAAAAGTCTCATCATCCCCAACAACCTGTGAAATTGCTCGATTTGCAACAAAATTAGAAATTTTTTGAATTTCCAATTCCGAAGTTTCTAATAAAATAGGAGTTACCAACTTACCAAAAAACTGTAATGTAAAAAAAACAGAAATTCCTACAAAAAATAAAACTAAAAATAAAATCTTCTTTTTCGTCTTTTGCCTTCGCCTTCTTCTTTTAAATCGAACC
>JAAWDC010000066.1 GCA_022793565.1 Bacilli bacterium | reverse complement strand
GGTGCACATGCTGATAATAAACTTGATTTTCAAGAATTTATGATTATTCCGATGCGTGATACGATGAAAGAAATGGTTCGTGTTGGTGCAGAAGTATTTCATAATTTAAAGAAAGTGTTAAATAGTAAAGGGCTTGCGACAGGAGTCGGAGATGAAGGTGGTTTTGCACCTGACTTAGGTTCTAACACTGAGGGTTTTGAGCTTATTATAGAAGCTATTCGTAAAGCAGGATATGAACCTGGGGAAGATGTTTGTATTGGGATTGATGTGGCTGCTAGTGAGTTTTATGATAAAGATTTAGGAAAATATAAGTTTCATTGGTCAACTGGAGAAGAGTTTACTACAGATGAATTGATTGATTTTTATGAGGAATTAATTTCTAAATATCCAATTATTTCTATTGAAGATCCAGTAGATGAAAATGATTGGGATGGATTTACAAAGATTACAGAAAGACTTGGAGATAGGGTTCAATTAGTTGGGGATGATTTATTTGTTACAAATAAAAAATGTCTTCAAATGGGAATTGATTGTCATGCAGGAAATGCAATTTTACTTAAAGTAAATCAAATTGGAACAATTACTGAGACTTTAGAAACGATCGAGCTTGCAAGAAGTCATGGATATAAAACAGTTCTTTCACATCGAAGTGGAGAGACAGAAGATACGACTATTGCAGATTTAGCAGTTGGACTTGATTTAGGACAAATTAAGACTGGGTCTATGTCTAGAACAGATCGTATTTGTAAGTATAATCAATTGATTCGTATTGAAGAAGAATTAGACAATGTTCAATGAAAATAAGGGTAACAGTGGTTATCCTTTTTATATTATTTTTATCTATGATTGTATTTTTTAACTTTTTCAATTATGTTTTAGATTTTATTTTTTGTACATATTATGTTTAAAAATTTTTGAATTATAGAATTTTAAAATGTATTAGAGTTATTTTAAATAAATGAATTTAGATTTGAGTATTGTATGTGCTATAATTGTTTATAGGACAAATACATATTTATTAAAATAGCTTTATGGAGATGAATTTAATGAAAAATGAGAATTTAACGGTTGGGGAAAAAAAGATCTATGAAACATTTGTAAAGTATAATGGGGTAAAATCTGATACAAAATTTAAGATAACCGATCAGAGAATTATTTTTGCGAAAATATAAAATTGTAGATACAATTAATATTGAGGATATTAAGATTTCTAATAGAAAAGCCTCGATTAGGAGTGATAATTTAACCGTAATTATTGAAACAAAGGATAGATTATAGTCATTTACTTGTGGTAGTATAGCAGAGGCTAGAAAAATTGAATCCGAGATAGTGAAATTGATGAAGGATTCTAATTTATTAGAGATAACATCAAATAAAGTTGTTCAATTCTCAAAAGGTATTTCAAAAACAGCAGGTGCTATTGGTGGAGCAGTTGCATCTGTTGGGATTGCTGCTGCTACGATTAATAAGAATAAAAAAGAGATTGCTAAAGCAATAAGAACGGTTAAAGATGTGATAAAAAAGTGATTAAAATACTTTCTTAGTTTACTTTTCGTTTCAAAATTCAAGTAGGAAACCATTGCTTTTCTATATTTCTTATGATAAAATAACACTTAGTTATGGAGGGATATTCATGCGTACAGTATTATTAATTATTGCAATTCTTTTAATTGCAATTGTTCTTTTACAAAGTAATAAGGCAGAAAGTGGTGCTCAAATTATTTCTGGAGGAAATTCAGATTTATTTTCTAATCGAAAAGAACGAGGAGTAGAACTTGTGATTAGTCGCTTGACTTTTGTACTTGGGATTACATTCTTTATTATTAGTTTTGTAATGGAGTTTATTTAAGATTTATATTTTAATTTGTGTACAAATGTAGTGAGTAGATTGCCTTGGTAATTGAAAACTGCATTTTTTGTTTTTTGTGTTAAGTAGTTGTGAAATCCTTCCATTTCCTTGTTTGTTTGGCTTTTTTGCACTATAATTAAAGAAGAAAATAGGTGATAATATGAAAGAGAAAATTATTCAGATTTTAAGATCTAGAAATAAGGCATTAAGTATTGAAGAATTAAATCGTGAATTAAACAACACAACTGTTGAACAATTTCAAGAATTACAAGGCTTAGTAGATGAGTTATGTAGTGAGTATACTCTACATCGTACAAATAAAGAGCGTTATATGTTATTTGAACGTGGTCCTTTAAAAAAGGGATATTTGCGAGTAAATCGCAAAGGATACGGGTTTGTTGATTTAGAAGATGAAGAAGATATTTTTATTCCAATTGATCATATGAATGGAGCTTTGCATAATGATTTGGTTGTTGCAGAAGTTCTTGGTAGACGTGAAAAAGGGAAGCTAGAAGGAAGAATTTTAAAAATATTAGAACGGAAGTTAGATACTGTTGTTGGTGAATTTTATTTAAAAGATGGAAAGGGATATATTGTTCCCGATGAATCTAAGCTTAAAATGACTATTGAGATTTCTAAAGAGAATATTCATGGCGCAGTAGATGGGCATAAAGTATTGATTAAAATATTGAATTTAATTCAAGGAAATACTTATGCTGGAGAGGTTTTAAAGATTTTAGGACATAAAAATGATCCTGGAGTTGATATTTTATCTATTGTTTATAAATATAATATTGAGGATACTTTTCCAGATGAGGTTTACGAACAACTCAAAACAATTCCAGATGAGGTTTTAGAGGAAGATCGAAAGGGTAGAGTAGATTTAACGGATCAAGTAATTTTTACTATTGATGGTGCAGATACTAAAGATATTGATGATGCTATTTCAATTGAGAAATTAGAAAACGGAAATTATAAATTGGGAGTTCATATTGCAGATGTTAGTTATTATGTAAGAGAAAATACTCCATTGGACCAAGCTGCTATGGATCGTGGTACTAGTGTTTATTTAGTGGATCGTGTAATTCCAATGCTTCCACATCAATTGTCTAATGGAATCTGCTCTTTAAACGAAGGTGTTGATCGGTTGGCAATTTCTTGTGTTATGGAGATTGATGAAAAAGCTGATGTTGTTGATTATGATATTTTTCAAAGTGTAATTTGTTCTAGAAAGAAGATGACATATAAAGATGTAAATTCTATTTTGGAACTCGATGTGATACCGCATGGATATGAGCCATATGTTCAAGATTTGAAATCGATGGAGGCACTAGCACAAATTTTACGAAAGGCAAAAAACCAACGTGGATATTTAGATTTTGATGTTGATGAGGCTAAGATTTTAGTAGATGAGAATTGTCATCCGATAGATATTGTTAAGCGTGAACGGGGTGTAGGAGAGAATTTAATAGAAGATTTTATGATTATGGCGAACGAATGTGTAGCTAGACATATTTTCTATATGGAACTACCTTTTATTTACCGAATTCATGAGTATCCAAAAGAGGATAAAATTCGAGATTTCTTAAGTTACATTGGTACCTTAGGATATCACTATAAAGGAAATTTGAAAGATGTGAGTCCTAAAACGGTTCAAGGGTTGATTCATTATTTGGAGGATAAGAAGGAATTTAAGATTTTATCTAGTTTACTTCTTCGAAATATGAAGAAAGCGGTTTATCGTCCAGAAAATTTAGGACATTATGGGCTAGCTAGTAAATGTTATACGCATTTTACTTCTCCGATTCGTCGTTATCCCGATACCACGGTTCATCGCTTGCTTCGTACTTATTTGTTTGATCATGATTTGAGTAATGAGACGATTCAACATTGGCAAGAAAAACTAAATTTTGTTTCTGACAATTCTTCAGCAAGGGAAAGGGATTCTATCAATTGTGAAAGAGAAGTAGAAGATATGAAGATGGCAGAATATATGGAAGACCATATTGGTGAAGAGTTTGAAGGAATGATATCAGGAGTTACTAATTTTGGTTTATTTATTGAATTAGATAATTTAGTAGAAGGGTTATGCCGTTTATCAGAGATGAGAGATTTCTTTCATTTTGATGAATCAACTATGTCAGTAGTTGGCGAGAGAACAAAGAAGAAATATTCTTTGGGAGACCGTGTTTTAATTAAAGTAGTTGCGGCTTCTAAAGAAGAGGAGACAATTGATTTTGAAATTTTAAAATCATTGGAAGAGAAGGAAGTAGTAGAAGAGAATGGGGAAGAAAACACTCACTAAGAAAAGTTATAAAATCGTTCAGTTTTGGTTTTTGTTATCTTTCTTTTTTCTTTTCGTTTTGACAGGATGGTTGTTTTATACTTCAAATATTTTTGGGATTCGATCTGCATTCTATAGTATAATTGATCCTTTAGAACATAATTATGATTGTAAAAAAGAGACAGATAAACAAAATGATGATTTAATTTCCGATTTTGATGATGAAGTAAAAATATCTGAAGTTTCTTTAGTTATGGTTGGGGATTCTCTGATTCATAGTGCACTTTATGTGGATGCAAGAACTGATTCAGGATATGATTTTAGACCGATGTTATCAGAACTGAAACCGATTGTTTCTAATTATGACTTGGCCTTTTATAATCAAGAGAGTATTTTGGGAGGAGAAGAGCTAGGCCTTTCTAGTTATCCTGCGTTTAATTCACCATACGAGGTGGGAGATGCTTTTCTAGATGCTGGTTTTAATATTGTTTCTTTAGCAAATAATCATACTTTAGATCGTGGAGAGGAGGCTATTTTAAATTCAGTTTCCTATTGGAAATCTAAAAATGTGATGTTTCATGGGAGTGCATCTAGTTTTGAAGAACGGAATCAAATTAAAGTTATGCAAAAAAATGGGATTCGATATGCGTTGTTGTCATATACAGATTATACAAATGACATTCCTGTGCCAAGGGGAAAAGGGTATTTAGTAAATCTTTATAGTGAGGAACAGGTGAAGAAAGATGTAGAAGCTCTTCAAGGGAAAACGGATGTTATTATGGTTTCTATGCATTTTGGGGAGGAATATTCCCAGACTGTTTCTGATAGGCAAAGACAAATTGCCAATTATCTTGCTAGTTTAGGAGTTCATATCGTGATTGGACATCATCCACATGTGGTTGAGCCTACGGAAATGATAGGGAATACATTGGTTATTTATTCTTTGGGTAATTTTATTTCTGCTCAGCGTGGTGTTGATCGATTATCTGGATTAATGTATTCTCTCAATATTATTAAGGAAGAGTCTAAAGAGGGAGTCAAAATTTATTTTAAAAACCAGAAGGCTTCTTTAATATATACATACAGTGATACAATTGGAGGATATCGTCGTAATTTTAAACT
>JAAWDC010000065.1 GCA_022793565.1 Bacilli bacterium | reverse complement strand
TATTGTAAAGTTGCCTCTAAAATATTAGGAAAACCGGTTAAATTTATTAACTTTCAATTAGATGCAGAAACAGGAAAAAGTGATTTGTATGAGGATATCGATGTTGTTGCAACATTTGAAGGTGATACAAGTAAAATTCGAATTCCTGGAAAAATTATTGAAGCTTTTCAAACAGTAAACAATGGGGATTATGTAATTCTAAAAATGGACGAGTACGATAAAGCAAGAGATTCTACAGATACCTTTTTCAACAATTGCTTACAAGAAGGATTTATCAACACAATTCAGCATGGAGACATTGAAATCAAAAAAGAAAATCGGGGAAAACTTCAAGTTTTTTTATGTAAAAATGACATTCGAGCAACATTATCAGAACCAATGATGAGACGAAACCGAATTGTAAGGCTAGAATACATGAAGCCAGAGAGATTATTCATAATACTAAGTGAATTTGCTAAAAAAGAGGACTGTCCTGAAGAATTAGTAACTCTGGTAACCTTAATCTATGAGCAAATCTATAAGAATAGTGCTCAATATATCAAACCTCCATCTTGTTCCGAATGTCAACAGGCCATTATGGATGCATCCATTTTAATGAAATTTGGTGGTTTTAGTAAAAATGATATCTACACTAATATTATTGAAGATATGTTAAAAATAGGGGATGATATCCAAAGCTTTGAAAATATTACGTCTCGACCTAACAATAAGTCAGATCTTTACAAATTGATAAAAGAAATGAAAAAAGATACATCAGTAGAAACAACAATTGACATTAACGATATAATTATGAAAACTATATATGAAGAAAAGATGAAAGAGTTAGAAAAAGAAATACAGAAGCAAATGGCGGAGTTAGAGGATAAAAGAGAAAAAATGGAAGAGTTACTTTTAAAGTATGAAGAGAAATTTATAGAATTAGAGCAACAAAAGCAACAAGAAATAAAAAGAATCCAGTTGGCAAATGGTCAATTAGTTTCAGAAGCAAGTTATCCCAATGTAATAAGTAATTTTGGAGACGAAACACAATTTGTAAAGCGTGGGCAAGACATTTTTAAAATTTCAGTTTCTGATTGGACCGATGTTGCAATGATTCAGCTCTCCAATGTATCGCATTATGATTTTATTAGTCAATTAGCAGAATTTGCAATTGCGGGAGTTACAATTTATGAAAATGGAATCCTAATTAAGGAAAGTGGAGTACAAAAGTTAATTGTAATTAGTGATTTAGACAATAATGGAAGCCCAAGATATAGACTATTGTCTAATTACCCAGTAATTCCAGCAACATATTTACAAGAAATTAAAAATTTTTTTTCATACATATTAAAGGTTCAGGAGTGGCAAAGATATCAATTGCAAAAAGTAGTAGACCAATCGAATAAAACGAGAGATGCCCTGATTCAAAAATATGGTCTAGACTCTAACCCATCCATGGTCTATGAAATAAATTGTCTAGTGTATAGTGATACAACATTAGATTTAAAAGAAGAACGCAAGAATGTATACCATATAGATGCAGTTGGAAATATGACTACACTAGATCAGTTACAAGATCTTATTTCAAGTGCAAGTTGCCAAGAGGTCAATCAAGCAGTTATCATTTCTAATGAAATGGTAAGTGAAGGGAAAGTGAAAGTCTATGAATGATATAAATTTAGAAGCTTTAGTGCAACAAAATGTACAGTTTTTAAAAGAGAAAGGGCTAGATCCTGAAACAATAACATCCTGGCAACAAAAAATAAAAAAAGTATCAAAAGAAGAGGCTACTCAATTAGGAGAAAAATTGTATAATCTTATTTCTGATAAGGGATATAAGGATGATACGACTAAAATAGAGCCTATAATATTAGCAGGAGCAGATTTAGATTATGCAGAAGATTCCAAAGGAAATTTTCCATTATTAATCTGTGCCAGAAAAGGGTATGAAAAAACATTTATATTATTACTGAGAAGTGGTGCCAATATAAACAAAACAAATCACTTTTTAACATCATCAGTCATGGGAGCAGTACGATATGGAAGAATCGGAATACTAGATATAGCATGTGCTATGAAAGCGGATGTTAACAGTAGATGTTTAGATGGAGATACTGCACTAATGAGTGCCAAAAGGCACAGCCAATCAGAATGCTTTAGTAGATTAATAGCTGCTAATGCACATATAAATGCAAGTAATTTTTCTAATGAATCAATTTTCAAAATTGATGGAACAGTGGACCATCCCTTATTTTCAAATCCAACTACGAATCAAAATGCTCAAGAAATGGATCCTAAATGCCTCATAGAAGAAGCAAAAAAGGAACTAGAGCAACTATTAAATGACAGTAGTATAAATTTAGATGAATTTATAAAGCAAAAAAGAATTTGTAAATAGTAAGTTTTCACTAAAATTCATACCTCTTTTTTAGTAGAACCAGATCTTGACGTGGTATAATATAAATAGAAGTAAAGAAGAAAGGTGGGAAAGACCAAATAAAATTTGGTTGTAGCTATGAATGTAAAGATTGAAAGATTAAACAGTCAGTTTGAAAAAGAAATAAGTATGATTCTACAAACAGAAGTAAAGGATTCTGATATTCAGTTTGTTACAGTCACGGGTTGTGAGATTACTTCTGACTTAAGCTTTTGTAAAGTCTATTTTACAGTGTTAGAGGATAAGAATAGAGAAAAAATATTAGAGGCATTAAATAAAGCATCCTCTTTTATTCGAGGACAGCTAAGTCAAAGAATTGAAATCCGTCATACACCAGAACTTAAATTTATTTATGATGAATCGATAGAGTATGGAAATCATATAGAAAAATTAATTCAAGAAGTGCATAAAAAAGAAGAATTAGAAGACAAAAACTAATTCTTTTTTGTCTAAAGATGTAAATATACAAATAGAAATTCCATAGGTAGAAATTTTTCTATGGTATGATAAAAGTGGTGATACTATGAAGTTCCTATTGTATTTGGCCATTCTACCAAGTGTGATTATTGGATATTTAATTTACCGTTCAGACAAAAGAGAAAAAGAACCGATTCTTGAATTGATCAAAGCTCTCTTTTTTGGAGTGCTTTCGGCCGTTCTAGCAATATCTTTTGGATACATTTTAGGAACAAATAGGATAGAAACAACTCAACTTTCAACATTAAAAGGAGCTTTTCTATATGCCTTTTTTGGAGTAGCACTAGTAGAAGAAATATGTAAATGGGGCTGCACCTCCATATTACTTAGAAAAAATAAAAATTATAATTACTTATTTGATGGCATCGTTTATAGTGTTTTTGTATCATTAGGATTTGCTACTATTGAAAATATTATCTATACTCTTGCAGGTGGTATTTCGACTGCTTTAGTTCGAGGAGTTTTAACAGTCCCAGCCCATGCTTTTTTTGGAGTGTTTATGGGATACTATATTTCTTTTGCCAAATCTGAACACATAAGAGAAAACAAACAGGCTTGTTATTTCTTTTTAGGACTAAGTATAGTAATACCGATAGTACTACACGGTCTATTTGATTTTCTTCTTTTGGCACAAAAACCTATATTACTAGTAGTGTTTCTAATTTTTGTAATACTTCTCTACATTTTTTCAATTCGTCAAATTAGAATGTTGGCAAAACAAGAACGCCCATTTTTACAAAAAAAATTTTGCAGTCAGTGTGGAAATCAATTAACTGGAAGTTATTGTAGTCAATGTGGAAAGAAAGAAGAAACAAAGGAAGATACGTCTATTTAAGTATTGAAAGGCATAAATTATAATGGTGATTTTATGTCTTCTTTTTTTGTACAATTATTAGGTAGTTATGGATATTTTGGAATGTTTTTAGCAATGATTTTAGAAGCAATTATCATTGTTATTCCTAGTGAATTAATCCTCGCTACATCTGGCATTTTAGCTGCTCAAGGAATTTTTTCTTTCTTTGGAGCATTTTTAACAGGTCTTTTTGGGAGCGTTTTTTGTGCCATTCTCTTATATTTAATGGGATATTATGGAGGGCGACCATTTATTGAAAAATATGGGAAATATTTCTTTATGAAAAAAGAGGATCTAGAAAAGGCAGATGCTTGGTTCTCAAAATATGGAATGTTTGCTGCCTTTCTAGGAAGAAATTTCCCAATTGTTAGAACCTTCATCTCGATTCCAATTGGATTTACTCGACTTTCTTTTCCTAAGTTTGTTTTTTATACAACACTAGGAAGTATTCCTTGGACATATGCGTTTGTATATGTAGGATTCCATTTAGGCAATAACTGGACAGTATTAAAAGATTATACCTCAAAGCTAGAAGTTCCAATCTATCTGCTTCTTGGTTTCTTACTTTGTCGTTACCTTTATAAAAAGATAAAGAAGAAACAAAATTCATAAAAATTTTATTAAAAAAAAGCAAAACTGTATTATACTAATACTAGGTGATTTTAGAATGAAGGAGCTCATAGAACAGTTTGTAACAAACATTACAACATATTTAACAGCATTAGGACCGATCTCTGGCATAATACTAATATTACTAGAATCTGTTTTTCCAATTCTACCACTATCCGTTTTTATTGCCTTAAATATTATAGCTTTTGGCAATTTATTTGGATATTTAATTTCTCTAGGATCAACAATTCTTGGCTGTTTGGGTTCTTTTTTTCTATTTCGAAGTTGTTTTCAAAAAAAATTATATCAGTATATTAAGAAAAGGGAGATAGATGGGTTAGATAAGATGATGAAGACAATCTCAGAAATTTCCTTTTCCAATTTGGTACTGCTAATTGCCATCCCATTCTCTCCGGCATTTTTGATTAATATTGCTGCTGGATTATCTAAAGTTTCAAAAGAAAAATTCTTTTTTGCACTTTTAATTGGGAAAAGTGTAATGGTATATTTTTGGGGATATATTGGAAAAAGTTTTATAGAGAGTTTAACAGATATTACAATTCTAATAAGAATCTCGGTACTCCTTTTAATCTCCTTAATTTTATCTAGAATCGTAGAAAAGAAAATGAAAGTTCGGTGATAGTATGGAATTGATACTACTAATAGGGACAATTCTAAATTTATTTTTATTAATTTTTGTGATTTATCATACAAAGAATGGACAACAAGGCAATATAGATACTACAGAACGTTTGGGTCGCTTTGAAGTGAACATTACTAAAAGTATGCACCAAGAATTTGAAGGATTAAAGGAAAAAGTCGAAGAAAAATTAAACCAAGTAAACAATCGTGTAAATGAACGATTAGACGAAAACTTTGAAAAAACAAATCGAACCTTTACAAATGTTCTAGAACGGTTAAGTAGAATTGATGAAGCACAGAAGAAAATAGAAGGATTATCCACAGATATTGTATCTTTACAAAGCATTTTAACAGATAAAAAAAGTAGAGGTATTTTTGGAGAAGTAAACTTAAAACACATTTTGGTTAATGTCTTTGGCGAGAAAAACGAAAAAATTTATAGGCTCCAATGTCCGCTTCCAAATCATACGATTGCAGATTGTGTACTATATGCACCAGAACCACTAGGTACAATTGCCATCGATTCTAAATTTCCGTTAGAAAATTATCAAATGATGGTAGATAAAAAATTATCTCAAGCAGAACGTGTGATGCATGAAAAGCAATTTAAAATAGATGTAAAAAAACATATTGACGCCATTTCCACTAAATATATTATTCAAGGAGTCACTGCTGATCAGGCAATTATGTTTTTACCAGCAGAAGCAATCTTTGCTGAAATGAATGC
>JAAWDC010000064.1 GCA_022793565.1 Bacilli bacterium | reverse complement strand
ATATGGTTTTCTAGCTATGTTCTCTAGATTGCTAGATATAGCATCTAGATCAATCGATAGGATATCCATACTACCTTCCGTCATTTGATGAAGCAGTGCATCGGATTGTAAGTACTCTTCAAATTCATAAAACTTCAAAATTAGATCTTGGCAGTGAATCTCGTTTTCTACTTTTACGTAAGAGATTCCCTGTATACACAAAAAGCGCTCAAGTTCATCCATAACAATTGCCCTTTCATCTACTAAAAAATTTTTTACTCTCATTTTACTCTTTCCTTTCCCCTATAAACCTTTTTCATATTCATACTGGTTTTTTTTTCGGATTATATTATATACCAAATGCTTTATTTAAGCAATTTAATTTTTTTGAATGTCATTTTTCCATAAGTTTCCTTATAAAAAGGGAAAAGAGTATTGCTCTTTCCCTTTTATTTATTCTTTTTGTCGACTATTATACTTATCCACAAAAACTGTTGATATCTTATATTTTAAAACATCCTCCACCAATAAATTCTCTTAAAATAGAATCTTCTGGTATACTTTCTGAAGAGATTGGTAAGAAAATTCTTAAAAAATTAATTAATCTTAGAGCTTCATTATAGTAAGGAGATTCTGGTGGTACAGAGTAAAGTAAAGGTTCTACAAATGTTTTTAATACTCCAAGTTCATAGATCATGGCCGTATTATACGTATAATCTGAATCATCTTGGTATGGGAAGATGTATTTTTCTTCTCCAGCACGTACCTTTTTCCATTTGTCTAGTGTGCTTTCTACAGAATTACCTCTGGTTCGATTATCTCTTACAATTCTACGTAACAAACGATTATCTGTGGTTGAAACTCGTGTATGATTATCTATGTTCAGTTCTGTTAATGCTGATAAATAAATCCTTAATTTTTCTTCTTTTGGAACATGTTCTAATACTTTCGGATTCAATGCATGAATTCCTTCAATTAGTAAAATATCATCTTCTTCTAATTCCATTTCTTCTTTAAATTCTTTTTTTCCTAGAATAAAATTATAGGTTGGAACTACTGTTTTTTCTCCTGCGATTAATTTTTTTATTGTTTGTTCAAATAAGCTTAAATCTACTGCTTCTAATCGTTCAAAATCTGGTTCACCCTCCTCATCTACTGGTGTATGATCTCGATCAACGAAATAGTCATCCATAGAAATCATCTTAGGATTACATCCTAAACTTTTTAAACATAAAACTAATTTATTTGTGGTTGTTGTTTTTCCAGTTGAAGAAGGTCCAGCTAGTAAGACAAGTTTTACTTTATTTTTCTTAGATACAATTAATTTAGCAAGTTCTAACAATTTAGCGTTTTTGACAAGTTCATCGATTCGTATTAATTCTTCTATTTTACTCTCTGAAACTCTTTTATTTAAATCTACTACATTTTCTAAATGAAGTAGTTTTGCCCATTCTCTAGATTCTTTAAATAAATTAAATACTTTCTCTCGATGTTGGTACTCTTTTATTCCATCTTTCATATAAATGGTAGGAAATCTTAATACAAATCCATTTCGGTGTAGATAGGTAAGTTCAAAATGTGATAAACACTTTGTATTAATAGGCATTTGACTGTATAAATAATTGTAGAATGGCCCTAATTTATAAAGTGTTACATGAGTAGATGGAATATAATTCATGATCTCTTTTTTTACTAGATCCCCAGTATTTTCAAAATAATCCATCGCATCAAATCTTGTTACTGTGACTTTATTAATTGGTAAATCGTCCTGTACTATTTTTCTCATTTCCATATCTAATTTTTCTAGAGAATCCTCTGAAATCCTACGACCAGTTTCTATATACAATCCTTTATCTATAGAATGATTTACTTTAATTTCAATCTGTTGACCAAATAATTTCTTTGTCGCATAAATAACTAAGTATATTAACCCGTTTAAATATACTTGGTTTGCTCCTTTCTCCGTTAAATCTAAAAATTCTACTGTACAGTCTCTATGAAGCGTTGTGGTTAGTTCTTCATAAATTCCATCTACTTTGGCTAATATAATTTCGTATTTGAAATCGTCCTGATATAACTTAGATAACTCTTCTAGAGAGGTTCCACTTGTTACTTCTATTATATTTCCATTAATTGTTACTTTTACATTATCCATATTTTCACCCTTTGCTATCTTTTTATTTATCTTCATTGTATCACAAATTCTTTCTTTTTATCATTATTTTATCGGAATTTGTCTTCCTGTTTTTTGTATTATGTATTTTCTTTTACGATAAAATAATATTAGGTGATAATATGAATTTAGTTCCTATGGTTGTAGATAAAGAGTCTAGTGGGGAAAGAAGCTACGATATTTTCTCTAGGCTTTTAAAGAATAGAATTATCCTTTTATCTGGAGAAATTACAGATGAAACTGCGAATAGTGTGATCGCACAAATTTTATATTTGGATTCCTTGAATCATGAGGACATCAGTTTATATATTAATTCTCCTGGGGGATCTGTTACTGCAGGTATGGCAATCTATGATACTATGCATTTTGTAGAAAGTAATGTATCAACAATTTGTCTTGGAATGGCTGCTTCCATGGCTGCTTTTTTACTATCCTCAGGTGAGAAAGGAAAACGATTTATTTTGCCAAATGGAGAAGTAATGATTCATCAACCATTAGGTGGAGCACAAGGGCAAGCCACTGAAATTAAAATTGCGGCTGAACATATTTTAAGACTGCGAGAAAAATTGAATCAAATGTTATCTCAAAATACAGGACAAAATATTGAAACCATTGAGCAGGATACAGAACGAGATAACTTTATGAATAGTAAAGAAGCATTAGAATATGGGCTAGTTGATAAGATCATAGAAAAAAGACACAAGTAATGTCTTTTTTTCTTTGTATAAATCTTATATGTGGAAGAATTATCTTAAAATTTATTAATCTGTCAACGATTTTTGTTTACTGTCTATTTCAGATTGACTTTTTATGGCATCTTTCATTTCGTGAACTACTTCTCCCAATGCCTCTATACTTTTTTCATCTTGAATAGAATTGAATCTTAAATCTACCATTTTAAGATTTGGAAGCTCTAAAAGTGCAGATATATCTTCGATTGGATTTATTATTATAGAAATATTTTCCAAAGTAGGTATATCGGAAAAAGAAGTAATATCTGAAACATTTGTGTTTTCTATTTGAATATTCTTTAGTTTTTCCATCCCAGACAAATTTTCAATATTTGATAGACTAGGATTTCCAGTTATAAATATTGTTTCTACATTTTTATATTTTTCTAAGTGTTCTAATTGTTCAAAGTCACATAACTCAATATAAATGCTTTTTACTTTCTCTGGTTGTTCAATATTTTCTAAAATATCACAATCTTCACAATATCTTAGCGTAACTTCATCATATTGATGGCTCAAGAATCTACCTGTTTCTACATTATCTAATAATCCAAATGTTTCAACTAAGCCATTTTCATTCTCTAGGCTAACTAAGTATTTATCTTTTGTTTTAATCTTGGAAATTAATAATCTACAAAACGCTGTTTTTTTATAGTTTTCTTCCGTTGTTATTAACAGATTACTAGTACTAGTCGCAACGACTATCTGTTTTTCGTTATCTGATTGAAGTCCTTTTTCTTCTAAATGATTTAGTGCCTCTGGATCATATATTCTGTTATAGTATAAGTCAACTTTTTTTAAATTTGGTAAATCATTTAGTGGCTCTATCCCCTCTTCTGTAAGCTCGTTACATCTTAAATCTAGGGTCGTGAGCTCTTTTAACTCAGAAATTGCTTTTAAATCTGATACTTTAGTTCCAATTAATGATATCCTTTTTAAATTAGTCAAGGTACTTAATACATCAATATTCTCAATATTTGGACAGTTATGAATGAACACTTTTTCTATATTGGGAAAATTGGCTAAATTGCTTAAATCTTCGACTGTACTATTTCCAATTATTATTGTTGTAATTCTTTCTTTATTAGGAATAGCATCTAAAATACTGATATCTTCGCAACTAGCTATTCCAATTGTATCCCAATTACTATATTTCATATATTCCATGTAGTTTTTCATACTTTCTAGATCATTTTCTACTACTGAATTATAAACTGAGCCATTTTTAGTCGTTAGATTTAATTGATAGTTCTCTTTATTTTTATTTTGATAGATTTGGATACTCTCTAGTTCTACTAGGTCTCCAAGGCCTTCTTTAATCCCTTGAACTCGTCCAATTTCATATAGTGCAGTTGTAACTACTTCCCTTCCTGTCTGACTTAATTGTGACCCTAACTTTTGGGCAGCCATTTCTTTTTCTATATCTTCAGTGCTTTTTTCAATTTCTATATCGGTTGTTTTATTGAATCCTGCTTTACATCCTGTTAGTGAGACATTTAAGGCTAGGAATATTAATGCTGTATAATATTTTATATTTTTTACTTTCATAATAGGTCCTCCAACAGTTCGCTATTATACTATATTTTGAGAAATATTACAATCATTTTTTACCTAAAGGCTTTTTATGAAATAGAATTTCTAATTGAAAAGTAGATATAGACTTTTTTTATACTCTTATACTATCTAATTTTGCCTTAAAATTAGAGCTTCCTTTCATTTTTTGATTAACGCCTTGGAGCATTATTATTTTTCATGAAGGTTGTATACTCATCATCATTAACCCCACTTATTGGTATCATACCTGCCTTTTCTAGAGTTCTTTGACTATAGACATTATTTTTTGTACTTGTGCAATTACACAGTCTATTCCTCCTTCTGATAGTTCCCACTGAATTGTTTCCCTTACTAATCTCTGACCATATTCAGCTCCTCTTTTTGGACCATCTATCGCATAATATAAACTACTAGTAAGTCCAAAGTAAGCTTCTACAGGGTAGGATAGGTTTAAGTAGCCAATATACTCTTTACTATGTTCCCTATCCTTTTTCCTTACAAGATAGCCTGTACTAGATCTATTATTATATAGCTCTTTATCTGATAAATCCCATAAGTAATCCATATCTTTTGATTTCATTAACTTCTGTAAATAATTTATGTGTTCTAAGTTTTCATAGTTTATTTCTTCTAATTCAAAACTGGTTAGTTCCATTTCTTTTTACTCCATTTTTTATTCATTATTTTGTTTTTTTATTCGATCCACTAATTCTTTTAATTTGCGAAATCTATGATTTAATCCTGATTTGGTAATCGGTTTTCCTGTTTCATATGAAATAATTTCACTTAATTCTAAGAGAGAGGCTTCTGGATATTTCTCTCTATACTGAATTACTTCCCGTGTTTTATCGTCTAATAATTCAATTCCTAGATTTTCTTTTAAGTATTCAATATCTTTTATCTGTTTAGTCGCTGTTTCTATAATCTTATCGATATTTGCCTGTTCACAATTATTTAGGCGATTGGTCATATTTTTATGATCTCTATAGATCCTAATATCTTCATAATATAAAACAGCATTTGAAGCTTGGATTAATCTTAGAAAATCCCCAATTTTTTCAGCCTCTTTTATATATACCATATAGCCCTTTTCTCTTGTTAATACTTTACTATTTAAATAAAACTCGTTTAATAGACTTTGGATAAAGAATGCTTCCTCTTTTTCATCTACTATAAACTCTAAATGATATCTAGAAGTTTTTGGGTCATTGATACTTCCTTTTGCTAAAAATGCTCCTCTTAAGTATGCTCTCTTATCTTCTTCTGCATCTACTAGATAAGTTCTTGGCTCTTTTAGATAAACGCCTTCTTCTGATAAAATAGACAGATCTTTTAAAAGAAAGTCAACCTTTTCATCAATCATTACTAAATAGAGGTTATTTTTACTAAAATTACTTCCTTTTCTTGTTTCAAACTCACAACTAATATCATATAAATCTTTGAATAACTTATAAATTCTTTTTACAACAGTAGCATTTTCTGATATTAAGTCAATTGTTTCATTTGTATAATTTCCATTATTTCTTAAAAAACCAGATAGTTCGGCAATTGCTTCTGATTTCGAACTTTCTATTCTTGATATTTCTTCTTTGATTGTTGTTGTAAATGACATTTTATCACCTCATTAAATAGGAAAAAATCATAGAGCTTATTTTTAATCCATTATGTTTAATTGTTCCATCTTCTACTGTAATTAAATCATCCTCTATTAATTCAATATTGAGTTCTTTTAACGATTCATAATCAATCTGAACAGGTTCTTTCCTTTCCTTTTCATAATTTTCAATCATTTTTTGGGATATCTCTTTGTGATTTGCAATTACAATATTGATTTTTCTTTTTCCAAGATATTTGTTAATTACAGATACATAGTGACTCACTAGGTTTTCCTCTGTTTCCCCTGGCTGATTCATAATATTGCATAAGTACATAATTGGAGCTTTACTCTGATCGATCATTTTTACTACATCTTTACATATGAGATGAGGAATAATGCTAGTATACAAGCTACCCATGCTGAAAATAATTAGATCAGCATCTTTAATAGATTGTAGTACTTCTTTTCTAACATGTGGTTTTTCTTGATAGTAGATTTTCTTAAATTTGGTATATGACTTCATAATTTGTGCCTGACCTGTGATAACTTTTCCATCTACTGTTTCTGCTTGTAATGTTAAATAATCTTCCGATAAGGGTAATACTTTGTGTTTTATATCTAGTAATTTACTTAAATGTTCTATACTCGTTTTTAAAGATCTTGTCTGATTTAACATGGCTGTTAAAAGCAAATTTCCAATAGGATGTCCATCTAAATCGCTGTATGTGTCAAATCTATATTCCATTATCTCTTTGATTTCTTGGGGAAGGGGTGACAGATTGGTTAATACTTTACGGATATCTCCTACTGCTGGGGTTGAGAATTCTTCTCTTAGTTTCCCCGTTGACTTTCCATTATCTGCCACTGTAATTACAGCTGTAATATCTACTGGGAAATCTTTCAGTCCCCTTAAGAGATGGGACATTCCAGTTCCGCCTCCTAAAACCACTATTTTTTTCTTCATAGAAACACCTCGTATTCCTTATATATTCCTTCATTTTTTTAGTATACCATATTTTAAACAAAAAAAAGAATTGCTCAGTTGATTTCTAAGCGAATCCTACGTTTTATTTTTGATTACTTGTGGTACTCATTTGCTCTTCTTCTACTTGATTATTATTGATACTTCTTTGATTCATCAGCTCTATAAATTCTGAAGAAGACAGAAAGCTTTCATTCATACAAACTGTGTACTGCCCGATCTCTGGTAGAATTTCTGTTAAGTTTGTCATTTCTTGAATTGTTTCTGGAGACTCAATTGGACAATTTTCAAGATAATCGTATAAGATAGTAACTCCCTCTGTTGTCAATATTTTTCCTAATCGGTACTCGTTTTCTGCGGTTTTATAAACAAAATGTGTATTCTCGGATGATCCTTCTAGGGAATCTGTTACTCCTTCTCCAGTTGATTTGAACACTGTGATCATTCTGCTAGAAAAATCTTCTCTATACCAGATCGAGCGATCTGCTTTCAATTCTCCAAAAACAATCATAGCTAGTTCTATGTTTTTCTGAGTCCCTATTAACATTCTACAAATTTCAAGATCTCCTTTTCCTTCAGATAAAGCATTTACAATCAGTGGGCGTAATTCTTCCTTTGCTTTATTTCTAGCGACTTCTTTTTGATGTTGTTCTTCTAGTAATTGTTTATAATACGCATCTTGTTCTTTAAACTTTTGCTCTGCTTTCTTTTGAAAATCTTCTGTTTCTATGATTTTTGTTTGTATGATTAAATCCATTTGAGGTAACACTTTTAAGATATCTAATTGGTTTTGCCAATCATATTCTACAATCGCCTCTGTTTCACAATCGTGACATTCTTGATCTACTCCATAGTATGCTAAACGATATTGGGGGGTTTCTTCTTGGAAAGTTCTGTAAATAATTAACATTTTAGGAGAAAGATCTAATAATTGTGTTTGATCCTCTCCACAAATTTTAAATGTGCTTACCCCTTTAATCAATTGTTCTTCTTCACTTAATCCCTCATTTTTTTGCTGCTCTGACATCACTTGAATCATATCATCTTGTCTTTGACTTAAAATATTTTGGGCTATTTCAAATTTTCTTTCTGGATCTAGTGGATTTTCATTTAGCATCGAGAGAATTTCAAAGTTACTGGATTGGTTAGCAATTTCTAAATTAATTCTAGTTGTTACTATTGTTTCAAGTAGATCTTCTAATTCATTCGCTTCTACGATTTCTATTTGTTCTTCTTGTCCATTTGCAATAGTAGTAAAATATGCATCTAAGACTGATATTGTATTTTGAAATCCATGTTCTTTTATCTTTTTATCAAAGTATATTACATCTTTATTTATAAAATCATAAAAAGTATAATCCTTCATGACTTTCATAATTTGATAACAAATAGGCGTTGTTATTTGATAAGAATCAAACTCATGAGTTTCTCTCTCAAAATAATTCTCAACACTATCTGCTAATAAATAGTCTGTTAAGATTGTGTTGATTCCTTCACTAAAACTTTCCCCATAGTTTGTTCTACGGAAGAATTTATACAATTGTATTTGTTCTGAAGTATTTGGATCGACAGTTATTAATTTCCCATAGTTGAGGGTATGTGTCAGTTCATGATAGACTACTTTTCGTAGTGCTTCTTCATCTATTTCTTGAGTTTCGGGATTTATATATTTTTCTTTTAAATGAATGATATCTTCTTCTAAGTCAAAGTTACCACCTTCTAATCCCTCTTCTTTTAGATCTTCTTGATATCTAAGACCTTTCCAATTATTATTTAATACTCTTAAATCTACTCCTGGTAGTCTTTCTTCTACACGATTTAGAAATTCTACCATAATTTTCTTGAATTTTTCTTCAATTTGTTCATTTAGTTTTAGAGTATTTCTTACATCTTCTATAGATACTTCATTAAACCCAAATGCTGTTAATGCTTCATTATTGTAAATCATTATTTGAGAACCATTTCGATAATAAAAACTTGGATCTACTGTGATTTCATTTGGTATAGATTGATCTGTTACTTTTACTGGTTTTACAAATTCCTCATCTTGGGGAGATTCTTCTTTACTTGGCATTTCATATGCTATCTCTTGGTTTCTTAGTTTATACTCTAAATAGTCTGCTCCTACCATTGAAGTAAGTACTAAGGATATTCCTGCTATATATGTGGCAAAAATCACTTTGGGCTTAAAACTATATTTTTTAGCGTGGAGAACTCCATCAAATGGTTTGTTATAGATGTTGTTTAGGGCAATGTAATCTTTTAATATTGGATAATAATAGGATTCTTTCCCATCCTTTACTCTTACTTCTAAAAAGGATTTTCTATGGTCCTCTCCACTAAATATATCGAATAGTTTATCATTATATCGAATTCTCATTAACTTGGTATATAGCTTTTCTTTTTGATCCATGGTATTACTTCCTTCCTGTTTTGACACCTACTTTTCTACTCTCATTATAACTCAATCTTAGCATTTTTTTACTTCTACGTATAGATTTTTTCCTATATTTTTTAAAATTTCCCCATAAATTGTACTTCGCTGTTATAATATAAATGGTGTATAGTATGAAAAAAATTTGTTATGAAGAAATTAAGGACTTTATTCAAGATCAGTATAAAATAGGTGCTGGAAAAGAGGTCAATGTTTATCCTTTTTTTGAAAAGGTGATTAAAATTTTCCATTCTGAGCGGAAGACGACATTAGACCCAATTTCTGAAGATGGACTTATGCAATTAGCCAATCTTACTTTAAAATGTTTTAACACGCCTATTGATCTGGTTATGGATGGAGATCGTAT
>JAAWDC010000063.1 GCA_022793565.1 Bacilli bacterium | reverse complement strand
TTCTTCCACTTTATCTTTGAAAGTTGAACTGTCAACATACTCCCTACACATTTTTCTAATATTTTCTAAGACGGCTGTTTCCAACTTATCATAATTATTAGAATGGGGAGTACAAAGCCCAAACTTACTGTTAGAAACATAATAAGTACAACAGCAATACTTTCTTTTTCCATCACTGCTTTTGTTGATACCTATGGCATGACCGCACTCTTTACAATACATAAAACCAGATAATAGACACTTATTTTTACTTTTTGCTTTGTTTCTATTCTTTTTTAACAATGCCTGAACAGTATCAAATGTCTCTTTATCAATAATTGGTTCATGGGTATTTGGAGTTATTATCCAGTCTTCTTTTGATGTTCTAACTTCTTTTTTAGATTTATAGCCTAATTTTTTTCTTCTGCCTTGCGTTAAATTACCAATATAGGTTTCATTTACCAATATTTCTTCAATTGTTCTAGGACACCATAACTCATAAGCAGTTGATTTGATACCTCTATTTAAATTAGCATAAACACTTGGTGTTGGAATATTCTCCGTAGAGAAGATGTTAGCAATTTGTCTTGGACTTTTCCCCTTGATGACTAAATGAAACATTCTTTCAACAATATGCCTTACATTTTCGTCAACAAGCAATTTGTGTTTATCGTTTGGATCTTTCACATACCCATATACTGCTTTCCAACCTAAAAACTGACCTTTCTCTTTTTTTGATTTTAAAATGTTTCTAATTTTTTTTGATGTATCTTTCAAATAGTAATCGTTAAAGACTAACTTAAACATCAAAAACTCTTTTCCTGGTGTTTCATATAAAGTATCTATGTCATCATTGATAGCGATATATCTTATACCCCTTTCGGGGAATACTCTTTCGATATATTCCCCCATTGAGATATAATCCCTACCCATACGAGATAAGTCTTTTGTGATAATGGTATCAATTTTCTTATTGTCAATATCTGCTAATAGTCTTTGCCAAGCAGGTCTGTCAAAATTAGAACCAGTAAAACCATCATCAACATATTCATCCACAAACAGTAATTTTTCTCTGGTATTCTCTAAGTATGTTTGTAGCATTTCTCTTTGATTTGTAATACTTTCACTTTCTAAGTTATCGCCATCATCACGCGATAATCTTATATAAAGTGCGGTATTATATGTTTTACCTTTCAAATTTCTACTCCTTTCTTAGGCAAAACACATTAACAAATATATTATATTAACTATTTTTAAAAGTTCCAACCCCTAAACAATAGTCAATTAGAAATTGTTCTATTATTTGTTGTAGTGTTTTCCCATTTTCATTAAATATATTTACTATTTTCAATTTAACCACCTATTAAATTTTATGTGTTTGGTTAAACTTAAATACTTTTATTAAAATGTATTGTCTTCTACAACAAACTCTTTGTTTTCTTTTATCTCATTTTTGATGTTTTCACTAATCATAGTAGTATAGGTTAAATTACTTCCAATACTACCTTGCATGATAGTTTCAAAAGCGAGACCATTTTCCTTTGTAATAGTTGCTAATGTTACAACTTCTTCATTATCAGAACATAAGTCTTTTAAATCATAACAAATTAACTTTGTAAAATTGGATTCAAAACTTTTAAAATCAAAATATCTATAATTATGTGACATTCTTAAAAAGTCGTAAGCAACATCAGCGAAACTTTGAGACACACCACCCCTAAATACTTTGACTACATCATACCCTTGGCTTCACAATACCTTTTTAAACTTTCTTCCTTGTCATAACTGTAATCGAGATTACCCTCGTCATAAACAGCATACAATACTACCTTTTCTTTATTATTCATAATAACGCTCCATTTCTTTATACTAAGCCGATTATCTGTCGTGACTTAAATATTCGATAATTCTTGCTTGCAGTATAAGAATAACAAAGAGAATATGATATAATAAGGAAAAACAAAAATATATTTTTCAAGAAAGTGTCCGACAAATTATAAATATAGAAAGGAAAGATATTATGTATTATTTCAAATATTGTGAAGAATTAAATACAAATAAAACTTTAAGACCAGGGATTTGTTTTGGCTATGAAAAGGAAGATAAGGAAAAAGTATATTATGATATTCTTACTTATTTTGATAATTTATCTTCTAATGCCAAGGATGAACTAAATAAAATATTCAAATATTCTGAAAATTTTTCAACAAATGGAATTGATAAAGATAGTTGGATTCGATACCTTGCTACTTATAATATAACCATTCCAGCAATGAGTAAAAAAATTGTTAGGAGAACACCGAAACCAACCAAAGTAAAAGATGTGTATGTCAATTATGTGGAAAACCAAAAGGAAAAAGAATTGGCATTTTATAATAAAGATTTAATTTTTCCTACTATTCCTAAGACAAGTAAAAATCTCTTTGAAGATTTAACAAAAACTAATAATCAGGGTGCTATCATTGATTTATCTAAAAGAAGGCATGTATGAAAAAGATATTGAATTACTATATATGGTTTTAGATTGTCTATTTTCTTCTAACATCACTTACTATATTAAAAAATGTGAACTTTGCCAAAAATATTATATACACCATTTATCAAATAAGCGATATTGTAGCAGAGTGGGATTTGTATATGAGTATCAAACCACTTGTGATGAGGCTATTGATACCCTTTATAAAAGTGTCATGCGAAAAGATGCTAAGTATTTAAAACATTTTCATAATGATCCATTAAAAGATGATATTGATAAATACAACAGAGAAAAAAACATCATAAAAACAGAGTGTATTGGAAATCTTAATATCACTCCGTTTGAAGAATATATAGATAAATTTTATCAAAATCAAAAATAATTATTCCTTAACCATATGATAAAAAGTATTCGGTTTAAGGTCTAGCAGGTCATTGCTTCCCAGGCTGTTATCTCTTTATTTTTCCAGCGTGAAACCACATTATCAAAATTTTGTGGGTTTTCTTTTTTAGGTCTTCCAAATTTAACACCATTATTTAAAGCATTAGAAATACCTTCTTTTTGGCGTTGTTTAATAAAAGTTCTTTCTTGTTCTGCTACATAGGATAATACTTGTAATACTAAATCACTAATAAAAGTACCAAGTAAATCTTTATTATTACGAGTATCTAATAAAGGCATATCAATTGCCAATATATCAGCTTTGATATTTTTAGTAATATCTTTCCATTCATCCATTATCATATTGTAGTTTCTACCAAGCCTATCAATACTTTTGATTACTAATAAATCATTTTCCCTTAATACATTTTTTAGAATATGAAATTGTTTCCTATCAAAATCTTTCCCACTTTGCTTATCGATATAAATATCTCTTTCATCAATGCCAAATTCTTTAAAAGCAACTAATTGTCTTTCTTCGTTTTGCTCTTTACTACTGACACGAGTATAGCTAAATATTTTATTATTCATAATCTATCTCGCCAAATAGTTAGATGTTTCTCTATATATTCTATCTCTAACAGTATCAATGAAAACATCATTAAATTCTACAATTATATTTTTTTCTTTCAATTCACTAATAAAATTAGCACAAGCGAGGGTATAGGGAAATTCCTTTTTGTATTCTTCAATTCCAACTAATAGGACATCAATGTAATCATCACATACCATTTCAATAACTTTTCTTAAAACTAATTCTTTCACTTTATTACTCTCCTATATTGATTATCATATAACTGATGATAAATGTCTCGCCCCAATTTTGAAATAGTGATAAATTATTTTGATAGGTTTTGAAATAACAAAAAACACCCAAATCATATTAAATTTAAGTGTTTGTAAATGTGTACTTTTTTGAATGAGATTTATTCAGATGAATTTAAACAAAATTCCAAAAATTCTTCAAAATTAGTATCCTTAACAACTGATAAACTTTTTATTAACTCTTCAATTTGAATTACATCTGTTTTTCCATATTTATCATCTGTTGGAAATAATTTAATATATTCTTTTTTCCTTTTTACTCCTGTTTTTGTGAATGGAATTTTCGCCTTTGTTAATATCGTTTCTAACTCAGGAGAATTATAAATTGGAACAATATAATCATAAGCCCAATGTTTCTTAAACATCTCTTTATTCTTATATTCTTCTCTTTGCCTATCAGTTAACTCTTGCTCATCAGTATCCATAATTATAAAAATTTTAAAATCTTCATTTAATCTTTTACCGTTTTTATTTAATTCTATATCTTCAAAGTATTTAATGAAAGAACTTTGTGTTTTAAATTTCTTATTATTTAATAAATTCATTAAACTTGTAATTTGAATTGATTTCTCTCCGTTTTTATCACTTTCAATTTCCATTTTAAGTCTTAATTTATTTTTTATATGTTGGCATATTTGCTTCTCCGATTTTCCATGTACTATCACAACTGCTTTTAAATATACTAAATTTTTCATTAATTTTTTTCTATTTTAAATTATCTATCAATTCCTCGAAATCAATATCTGATGCCATAGGTACGCCCCCATACATCCCATTTAGATATTTTTTTCTTGGATTAATATTTTTATGAATTCTCCCATTAAATTCTGTGATAGCAATTAATTCTTTCTCGGCATCTCTATTTGCTCTAAAAACATATATATTTTCTTTTGGTATATCGGTTTCTATTAACATAGTATTATGTGTAGTGATAATCAATTGTCCTTTAAGATATTTTGAAACATTTTCCAATATATTGTTTACCAACAAATCATGTATTCCTGTATCTAATTCATCAATTATGACAGTTTGGCCTTCACACGCTGATATTAAATAAGGTATCAACTCCAAAATGTTTTGAGTTCCTGTAGATTCTAATTTGAAATTAATATCAATTATTTTCCCATATATAAGCTTTTTCATAATAAGTTTATATTTTATAAAATTTTCTTCGACTTCTTTATCATAATAAACCTTTTTGACATC
>JAAWDC010000062.1 GCA_022793565.1 Bacilli bacterium | reverse complement strand
GGTTCGAATCCCTTCGAGCGCACCACTTCGGGAAGTGGCTCAACTTGGTAGAGCACCTGGTTTGGGACCAGGTGGTTGCAGGTTCAAATCCTGTCTTCCCGACCATTTAGATTATAAAGCCTTGAAATTCAAGGCTTTTATAATAATTGATTACTCATAGCCCTTAAAAAACACTTAATTTATTAAGTTTTTAGTAATTTTATAGATTTTGTTTTAAATGATTCAAGATGTCGATTGCTTTATCTTCATCATTTGGAATCATATGGGAATCAGTACCCAGTGTCATATTGA
This sequence comes from Bacilli bacterium, assembly GCA_022793565.1. Taxonomy (GTDB): domain Bacteria; phylum Bacillota_I; class Bacilli_A; order RF39; family UBA660; genus Alloscybalousia. Next base: position 4,300 of record JAAWDC010000062.1, on the reverse strand, counting down.
TATCAGAATGACCTAGACGTTCCGAAATAACTATAATAGGTACATTCTTGGATAACAGTAGGGATGCATGACTATGCCTAAAGTCGTGTATTCTTATTTTTTTGACATTTGTTAAAGCACAATACTTATCTTTCTTTCTACCAATTGTTGTGGGTGCAAGTGGATGGATTCCACCAAAGATATACTAATTATCTTCAAAGCCAACACACGATTGATAGAATTTTTTTAGTTCTTGTAATTGTAAAACTAAATCTTTATCAATTTTTACTTTTCGAATAGATTGTAACGTTTTAGGAGTATTTAAAATATACTTCCCATCTTTCTTTTCTTTGGAAATGGTCTTATGAATATCTAAAGTATCATTTATGAAATCATTCCAAGTAAGAGCCAAACATTCACCTTGTCGTAATCCTGTGTAATATAGAGTTTCAAAGAATGTTTTATAAACTTGATCCTCTACTACAGATATAAATGTTTGATATTCTTCATAAGTCCAAAAATCTACATTCCTCTTTAAATCTGTTTTTCTTTTAAAGTTACCTGTCATACTAGCAATGTTTTGTTTTAGTCCATAGAATTTCATTGCATAGTTTAATATTGTTACCATAGCACCGTGTAAACTACTGTTATATTTGTGTTTAAATCCTTTTTCTTCGATTATACGTTGCCATTTGATATAAACACTATTGGTAATCTTATTTAACCTGTAATCTTTGAAATAAGGAAGAATATAGTTGTTGAATCTACTAACAACAGAACGATAAGATTGTTGTTTCAATTTTAGGCTTATATGCTCTTTATAAACTGTCCACAGTTCGCTAAAGAGTAGATTCGATATTTCTGATCTATCCGATAGTTTGAACTCTCTTTCAGCCTGTAAAGCCTCTTTTTTGGTATCAAACCATTTTCTCTCAAATTGTTTGTGATTTCCATAAACATCTTCAGCATAAGTTCGAAATTTCCATTTCTTTGTTTTCTTATTTTGATATACTGGCATAATTGACTGCCGTATCATTCGCTATTACTTCTAAATACTGTTCTAACTTTGCCATTTTTGTGAGATACTCTAAATCAAGATTCAACTTTTCCACAATATATTGCATAGGAACAACTATTGTTTTCCCATTAGGAACTTCTTTTCCACAGTTGTGAATCTCCTCTATAATGGTATCTCGCATTTTAATAGCACTATCTCTACCACAATTCATAATCTTCATAATATCGTGAACATTTGCCCATGGCTTTGATAGGATGTTTAATAACTCGATACAGGACATTATTCACCTCCTCTCTATACTGTCGAATTTGTCCGACAGCATCATTAAATGTAACTACAATATTGTCAAGAAAATCCGCCATTTTTTATTGAAAAATATTTTGGGGTATGATATGTTTGTTGTAGAAAGGCAATAAAGATGGTGTTTAAATGGATTATCAAGAACAATTAAATAAAATAAAAAAGCATTATGAAGAGATAAAAAGTTATGCAGATAAAATTGAAAAAGTGTCTATTACTATTGAAAATAGGGATCCCAATTTTGTTTATCTAATGCATACAACATCTTTAGAAGAAGGAGATATAAAGGATGTTTATACAAAAGGGGTAGTTTATACAGGAAATCAAATATGGAGAACTTTTAATAATTTAAGTAAAGATTGGTTTGGAAAAAGTTGGGCAAGAGAAAAAGCTGATCAAACAAGTATGGAACAAGTAATTGTAGATCAATGCAAACAAGGTGCTTTTCAATGTTTTTTATACAAAGTACCATTAGTATTCTTTGAATCTATAAATGGTAGTTTATTTCCAATTCCAATATGGTATTTAGATAATTCATATACATTAAAATTAAATCCAAGCAGTTCTGGAACTCCATATGATATTTCTGAAAAAGAATCAAATTTTTTTAGAATTTATCCAACTTTATTATTAGGACATTATGACTTAAGGACCAATCAATTTTATAAAAATCCTAATTATTCATTTATTTTTAATAACGAAAGTGGTATATATGATGGGCAACAGGTAGTATCGATTATGGATGAACAATTATCTAGAGCAATGTGGGAGCATAACGAATCAATTTTAAGTCAACATCCAAGTTCGTTTTCTCATACGATTATAGAATTTGCAAGGGAATTTGAAAATAGTATAACTATAAATCATAAAAATAAATGGTAAAGGCGGTATATCATGGATGAGAACAATTTAAAGTATGATTTAAAGTTAATATTGCTAGGGGCTCGTGAGAAAAAAGGATATTCACAAAGAAAACTAGCTCGAATTATTGGTATCCACCATTCTACTTTAAATGATATAGAAAATGGAAAGATTAAAAAGATAGATGTAGAAGTATTAAGAAAAATTGCAGAAGAACTAGATTTAAGTTTAGAGTTACTACTGAAAGCAGCAGGATATAATCAAGTAGTGAATATGTTTAAAACACAAAATGATCCTCTAGATAAAAAATCAACTAGGGATTTAAAAAATATGATAGAAAAATATCAAGAATCACAAATGGATTTATTGGATGACTCTTATCAAAAAAGAGATAATGTGGCAAAATGTCGTACAAAATTACATCATATGATGATGTTGCTAGAGAAGTATGACTATTACCAAGAAATATATCCAATCGAGAAAATATTAGCAGATGTGAAACAACTTTATGATGATTTAGAAATGAGTGCAGAAAAGTACGATTATAGTAAATTGCCTAGAGGGGATTAGCTGATTATATGAATGATTTTGAAAGTATATTTAATAACTTAGATAGTATTGATAAAAAGTGTATTAATGCGTATAGACGTGCAAGAGAATTTAAAAATCTATCTATTCAACCACTCATTTATATGGATGGAAGATATTTTCCAGTATTAATTGCAAGCATGGTAAATGGATTATTTTCATGTGAATTATTTTTGAAATCTATCTTAATATTAAACGATAAAAAGATACCTACAGGTCATTCATTAAAAAAATTACTAGAAAAAACTAACTTGGCTACAGAAGTTAAAAATAAATTAAATAAGTATTCCTTTGATGAAGAGTTAGAAAAAATTGACAATTCTTTTACCGAATGGCGATATTGCTATGAAAAAGACACACTAACTATAAATCGAGGTTTTGTAAATGAATTTTGCAATGCTTTAGAAGAAATTGCGAGAAAACAAATTTTTGATATATATCATTTAGATATGAATCAATCTTTTTTATAAATGATTTAATATAATGAAAAAGAAATAGCAACTAAGCTATTTCTTTTCTATTGTAACTGTATAACCATATTTTTTAGCAATTTTCATTAAGGTCTCAAATGTATATCTTCTAGTGCCTCTTTCATAACCTTGAACAGTCATTCCACTTAATCCAATGTCTTTTCCAAAGTCAGGTTGCTTTTTGCCTGTCCATTCTCTTAATATTTTCATAACTTCTTTTTCTTTGTAATCATTAGCAACTATTTTCATACATCACGCTCCTTATTGACAAGCATACACTATGTATGTATAATTGTGATATAATCCATTCGCATTGTATGGAATATTAGAAGGAGAGATAGAGTGTATCAGAATGATCCTTATAAAGGAACTAGGGATGAGATAAGTGGTAAAGACTTGGAGAAGGTAAAGTTAATCACATTAAAAGAAAAGGAATTTCGTAAAAATCGATATGTAGAAGAAATGGCTCATTATGCAATGTTGTGGTTAAAATATTTTAGAAATGAGAATACAAGTTATTATAATTTAGTAAATGCAGTTTTATGTGATGAGTTTCATTACAGTAAAACTGGAATTTCTAAAATGGTGAATGAATCCATTTACGTCTTAAAGAATAAGTACAATATTGATGTAACTTCCTATGATCCATTGATACTATCTTCATGTGTACCATTTTATCAAATCAAAGAAGATGTGAAGTGATTTACATTAAGCCAAAAAAGAAGTTAGGCTTGCTAACTTCTATATAAGGGTTTCAAAAAGGAATCATCCGTAATGAAACGGAAAAAATCCACGGTTTTATGTGGATTATGTAGTAATCAATTTCTTTCTAGTTCGTCCTGTTTTCCCGACCATTTAGTTATTAAGAACTTTATAATAAGTTCTTTTTTTGTGTTACAGAACTTTTTTTATTATCTAGAGTCTGTTCTTTCCTAAAAATGGGGGATCATTATATGTAGAAATCTTAGAATTGACATTCGACTTTTCCAACCTTGGTAATTTAAAATATAAAAAAGCATCAAAAAGCATGCAGCTTTCTAATGCTTTTTTATACTATGGGAATTTTGTTGGTACTATTGATATG
>JAAWDC010000061.1 GCA_022793565.1 Bacilli bacterium | reverse complement strand
TAGATACGGCTTGCCTTGAGACATCTAATTGATCTGCCAATTGTTCTTGAGATAGTTTATACTCTTTTCTTAGTTTTTGAATTTTTTCACTAAATTTCATTTTTTCACCTCGATAAACAATATACAGTAAACCTGGTTGCGTCTCTACCAATTTTGAGTTGTTTTTTGTATATTTTGGGTTGCTTTTTTACTTTTCTACTACCTTTAGCCTCATCATTGAGTTTTCCTCTACTTCTTCTTCTAGGTACAATTTTAAAATTTCTTCTGGATGACATGCTTTCTCTACTTCGTTCATATCTTGGTCATAAATTTTGTCGACCGTGAAGGAGACTGTTTTTCCACTTGGTGTGAAGATTTCTACTTCTGTTCCTGGTTCAAAATAATTTCTTTCTGAAATTGTCACTACTTTTTGTTCCTTATCATACGATAGAACCAATGCCAAAAAGTCTTGATTGGATAATTCCTGTCTCCCTGTATAGTATTGATCATTATGATCTGCTTCATGCGTAAAATAATGCGTACTAGTCTCTCGATTAGCAACTCGCCCTAAGATTTGTTTTTGTCTTTCTAACATCTCGGGTGTTAACGTTTGATTATAATATGCATCTATAATTTTTCGATATGCAGAAAGTACGGTTGCTAGATAATAATGCGAACGCATTCTCCCCTCTATTTTTAAACTGCAAACTCCAATATCAATGAATTTAGTAATATAATCTGCCATATTTAAATCTTTTGTTGCCATCGTAAACTTTTTATCGTGGTTACTATCTATATCGAATGCGAAACGACAAACTTGACTACATCCCCCTCGATTAGAATCTCGGTTGGTTAGATAGTTTGATAAGGTACATCTTCCACTATAGAAAGTACACATTGCCCCATGAATGAAAATTTCAATATCTACTTTTGTTTCCTTTATAATTTCGGCGATTTCAGGAATGGATAATTCTCTTGCTAAAACAACACGATCGACCCCTTCCTTTTTCCAGTACTTTACACTTTCTATATTGGTTGTCGATGCTTGGGTACTCACATGAACTTCTACACCTTGGAAGTTTTCTTTTATGTAACGAATAATAAACGGATCACTAACAATAAACGCATCGATTCCAGCTTCGTATACTGCCTTTAAGTAATCATAAACTCCTTCTAGATCTTCATTATGGAAAACAATATTTGTGGTAATATATACTTTTTTGTTTAATGCGTGGGCAAACTCACATGCCTCTTTGATCTCGTCAATACTGAAATTAGTAGCATTGGCTCTTAGACTATATTCTTGTCCACCAATATAAACGGCATCAGCACCATAGAGAAGTGCTATTTTTAGTCTCCCTAAATCTCCTGCTGGAGATAATAACTCAATTTTTTTGTCCATATGTTTTTACTTCTCCTTGATTATCTTTTATTTTTGAAGATGCTTTGTTATGGTAAATTTCTAAGATTTCTTCTACTTCGTAATTCTCTTTTCTGTCTACATATTCTAATAAGCTATCTAGAAAATTTTCTTCTCTTATCACATTAAATTGTTCGTAGGAACGAATATGATTTCTTTTTTCCTGTTCTTCTTTACTCACATAATCATAGGAAGCCATTTCCCATCCATCCTCTAAACGGATATATGATGTTTGATATATATAAGCATATCTTTTACTAAGAGGAAAATTTGTATCTTTTTCATATACATACATTAGTTCCTCAAATTGATTCCCATTTTCTTCAAAAGTTACAATCTTTATATTCTCACTTACTTCTTCATAAGAGAGTGTTCCTGTCATTTTTTTTGTTTCTGTGTCGTAGGACAAGTTTGTAAGGGTTTCTAGAGACTTATTCTCATCTCCTGGATATTTATTTATCAAAAAAATACTTATGCCACTTAATAAGACTCCTACTCCTATTATTTTTAAATTTTTAATGTGCTTCATCGTCTTTAACCCCGCTTTACTTTATAAATTGTTTTTTTATAAAAGAAGTTAGTGAAATCACCTAAGAGTTGATATGAGCAATTTATTTTTTCTTCTCTTTCTGAAGTAGAATCTTTTTTATAGGTATCTTTTATTTCCTGATATAATTTTAAAACTTCTATTCCAGTAGAGTCCTCTAAAAAATGCATATCTAAAATTGTATAATCTACTTCATTTTCTAACAAATCATAAAGTGCTCTTGTTCCATTCATTGGCTTTCCAAAAAGAATTGTTGTTCCTGCTTGATTTTCTCGAATCAATAGAGTATCTGAATTTTTTTCAGTTAATTGGTATACTTCTTTTTCTGATTTTTTATCTATATCCTTGAAATAATTGTCAATTAATCTTCTTCTAGAATGTGACATTATAGGATACCCTACTACTTGAACCATTAATTTCATTTTTGTATTTCTTTTTATTTCTAAAATTTCTTCTAGAGTAATTTCATTAGAAATAAAACCGTATTTTACTCCTTGACTCCAATAGTACTCACAGGTCTTACAATTGGTAACCATATGTGTTTGATGCCACACTAGTTGAATATTTAGTTTTTTCCTTTGGACAATACTTAAGATAGACAAGTCATAAAATAAAACACCTTCTATTGATAAGGTAGATAATTCCTCTAATATTCTTTCTACATCCTTTAACTCTTCATTTCGAATGTTTTTGTTCATAGCAACCCAAATTGGATATTTCGTAGATATTTTCTTTAATTCTTCTAAAGTAATTTCTTCATAGTTTATAGAATAATTTAGGATTCCTAAAATGAATCCTTCTGCGCCATTTTTTTGGTATTCTTCTAAGCATTTCAAGTTTTTTGGAATTATTAGATACTTCATTTTTACACCTTCTTCCAGAATGGCTTTATTATAGCACAGATCTATTTCTAATTCAATGCGCGACAAGTTTAGCTATATTGATATGTACTTTTATTTATAGTGGCTGAGATATCTTATTTTTTAATACTCTTTCTTAAATTTTGATATCTCATTTGATTCTTTAAATTTTAGAAATAACGATTGAAATCTCATTCTATCGGTCGTAATTTTTAATACTAAATTTTTTCCTAGTCTCATAGCTATCTTTGGGAATCTTACAGCTTAAGGTAAGTGATGGCATTTTGATATGAAAAAAGTAGCTATTTTTTACTAGCTACTGCGATTCCATCCCCGATTGGTAAAAATGAAACATCGTATTTATCATTATTTTTTAAAAACTCTTCGTATTCTTTAATTTTTCGAATTAGTCCTCGTAAGTTACGACTCATTGATTCTTCTTCTTGATGGATCAGTCCATGGAAATCCATATTATCTGTAATAATAAATCCACTTTCATTTAGATTTTTTTCAAATTTTTCAAAGAAGCGGATATTTTGACCTTTGGCAGCATCTAAGAAGATCAAGTCAAAGCCACCTTCGATATCAACATCAAATGCATCATTGAAAATTAAGGTGATACGATCTTCTAAATTGAATTTTTTAATATTTTTTACTGCTTCCATATAGCGATCTTGTTCTCTTTCAATCGTTGTAATTTTTACATCTGGACTAGAGAGTGCCATCATTATTGCTGAATACCCAATCGCTGTTCCAATCTCTAATATGTTTTTTATTTGATGGTCTGCAATAAATCTAGTCATAAAATCTATCCCACGATCCACCATAATTGGTACTTTATTCTCTAAGGCATATTTTTTTACCTCTTTGATTTGACTATATATACTATTATCGTTCATGCTTCCTCCTAGAACCCTTGATTTACTTCTTGAAGTTCAACTTTTTTTGCTTCAAAAGCTGCTGATGTTTCAAAGAAGAAAGTTTCCAAAGTTTGAATATTGGCAATAAAATATAAATAATTTGTTTCTGCTGGACGAACTGCTGCTTCAATACTTGTTTTCCCTACTCCACAAATTGGTCCAATCGGTAACTTTCCATTCATTGTTCCATTCGTCAATCTGGTATTATAAGGACTTTGGAAATTGTATTGTGCTGTTGTAAGTCTTTGTTTCTTATCATCTACTCGATTTGCATATCTAGTTGTTACATCGCTACCAAGTGACATATTTGTTTTTAGCCGATTGTAGAAAACACTTGCTACTTTACTACGATCTGCAACTGTTGCACTTTCTTTTTCTACCATAGAAGCTAAAGATAGGATTTGATGTACTGAATATGGGCTCTTCACAATCTCTTCTTTATATGGTTCTAGTGCATATGCCATTCCATCTAACATCTTTCCAAAGATATATTCAATATCTACCTCTTGATTGGTTAGGCTGTAAGTATCTGGAAACAAATATCCTTCTAGCCCATAATAAATTCCCTCTTGTAGAATTGACTGATCTAAGAACCAATACTTCTCAATCATTTTGTTTAAATATGTAGGATCATTGGCTTTTTCTAGAACTGCTTCATAACTATTTTTTGTTTTACTGCTGATAACCTTAGCCACTTCTCGCATATTGAGTCCTTCTTGAAAAGTAATTTGAATTTCATTTGGATTTTTTTTGCTACCATTTCTTAATTCTTCTACTAGTTGTTCTGTACTCATATTTTTTGAAAGATCATAGTATCCTGCTTTCATATCTGAGATTTTAAATAATTTTACATATAATAAGAAGAAATTCTCATCACGGATTAGTCCTTTTTCTTTTAGAATTTTAGCTATTGCTCTTCTAGAAGATCCTGCTGGGATTTCCAATTCAACTACCGTTTTATCCTTACTAATTGGGCTGATCATATACTTGTACATTCCACAAAGACCAACAACGACTACTGCAACTAATATAACCACACCTAAAGCGATATTCCTAAATTTTTTCATACTACGCCACCCACTTAAAAAAAGAGCAAACTTTATTGCTCGTTCCCTTCTGGATTTTCTTGCAATTTGCTACGAACTTCTTCTTGAATTGCTTCTAATATTGTTTCAACTACTTTCCATTCTTTCTCTGTTTCAATTGGTTCGAATCCACCATTTAAATCGTCTGGATGATAAATCGCTGCATAGGCTTTGATACTTCCATCTTCTTCATAAGTGTTATCCGTATAGGCAATATAACTTTTTCCTGTTTCTTCACTATCAAAAGTGAATAGTACATTACATGTTATCTCCTTTCCCTCTTCTGTTACCATTTTAAATGTATTTTCTTTCATTACTCTCTTTCCCTTCTATCTAAATAGCTTTGCAAGATAATAGTTGCCGCTAGGCTATCAATTACTTTTTTTCTTTTTTTTCTACTTGTATCGTTAGAAATCAACAAATTTTCGGCTTGCCTTGTCGTAAGTCTCTCATCTTGTAAATGAACAGGCAGTCCCGTTCCCTCTTCTAGCATTTTTTGAAATCTTAAACAGATTTCTCCTCGCTCACCTATTGAATTATTCATATTTTTAGGAAACCCTAATACAAGTTCCTTTATATTCTTTTGTTTAATTTCCTCTATTACTTGAGGAATCAAACTCTCATAGTCTTCTTGATGCCTTAATATTTTATAGCTACTTGCGATCATTCCAAGTTCATCAGATACGGCAAGTCCTAATGTCCTAGTTCCTAAATCAAGTCCTAAATATCTCATTATTCAAGTCCTCTTTTTAGCAAGAATTCTATTATTTGGCTACGATCAATACTACATATTTTTCTTCTTGCATTTTTATAAGAAGAAATGTATCCTGGATCTCCACTCATTAGATATCCTGTGATTTGTTTCATCGCGTGGTATCCTTTTTCTTCTAGTGCACTTATTACTTCTTTTAAGATGTTTTCAGTTAGGGCCATATCTAATTCTTTCAAATCATATAAATGAGTTGTTTCTGACTCCATTTTCTCACCTCATTGTCTAAGGATAGTTTATCATTAATTCTTGTTTATCGCAAGAAAACGGGTCTATTTTTTTTATTTAGTTCAATGTTTTTATCTTGGCATAAAAATACCCATATAGATCATAAAGGCTGTAAATAAAATGGTAACTATCCAACCATTCATTTTTTCAAAAGTTGTACTTTTATATTTAATTCCTAAAGCAACAGTAATTAATGTTCCTCCAATTAAACCGCCAATGTGTGCAAAATTGTCAATTCCCGTTCCAATAAAACCAAGTCCAAGATTTAAAAGAATCAGTGGGATTATTTGACTTTTTAATACATTTCCTAAATAAACTCGATAGTGGTATCCGAAATAGAGCATGCTGCCTAAAAGTCCAAAAATCGCACCACTTGCCCCTACACTAGCTCCTTGATTAAAAGTGATAGATGCTAAACTCCCAATTATGGCAGAAAACAAATATACTATTAAATATTTCCCTTTCCCAAGAAAACTTTCCATTTGGCTTCCAATTACATAAAGTGCATAACAGTTAAACATTAGATGAAAGATATCCGCATGAAGAAAGGCACCACTTAACAAACGATAGTATTCTCCTGATCGAATAAAGGGCCCATAAACTGCATATTCCTGAATAAAATTGTCATATGCACCAAAAAGGATACTTCCAAAAAAGATGAACATATTTATCAATACTAAAATCGCTGTAATTATTGGTTTTTTCTTGCGAAATACTTCTTCTGCTTTTTCTGCTTCCGTTTTATTTTTAGAATTGATATCGTTCGTAATCTTTATAAATAGTTGCAATCCTTTTTCACTAAATTTTAACTTATTCT
>JAAWDC010000060.1 GCA_022793565.1 Bacilli bacterium | reverse complement strand
GTCATTTCTTTTTTAGAGTTAAATAAAATTAAGCTTCTTCCTTTGGTCAAAGTAATTAAATTTTTAATTTCTTCCGTAATTTGATCCATATATAAATCATGTTCTTCATTTGGATTCACAAGATTCTTTGGACAATAAAGAATCGTATTCTCTTCATAATTATAAGGGGAAAAGATAGGATACTCTTTAAGAACTGCTTTTCCCATAATATGGTCCAGTCCAACTGAATTAGAATAATAATCATAATGATCATTGGCATCAAGTGTAGCACTCGTAAGAACAATCCCAGCTTTCTCTCTACTAAAAATATTAGCAGCAATACGATTCATCTGCTTTGGAGAATACATCAGTTGTATATACTTGCCATTATGATCTAAAAAATCGACCCAATAAATATTTTCTGCATCCTTCCCTTTTAAATATCGTTCAAAATCTTTTGAAATCCTTCTAAAACACCTAAAGATCGCTTGTCAAGAGTATCAACCTCACTCTTTTCATTTTTCTCTTTTACTTCGATAACTACCCTTGAAATAGCATTACTTAAATTACAAAGAGCCGTTTTCATTTTAGGACCATATACAAATTTAATTCTCTGATGATCACTGAAATCTTCCACCTCAAGTTTATTTGTTGCCATCACTCTTTTAGCACTAAAACGAAGCAAAGTAAAAAAGTGATTCAAATGTTCAAAAAAATCAGTACTAGGAAAAATATCATCTCTATCGTAAGAAACAGATTGATACAAACAATAAATAGCCCCTTCAATTCTTCTCTTATCAATAGCTTCCACATGAGCATTGCGAAGCTTATTTTCAAAGTTATGAGCTTCATCAATAACAATCATATCTACTGGACTAAAAATATTAGAATCCTCACCCCTCTTCATATGCTGTACTAGTAAATCTTGATTGGTAATAATTACCTTTTTCCCTGCCGAATAGTTTTCTCTTTGAACAACATATTTACATTTCCCATAATTTGGACAGGAATATAACTTACAGTTTTTAACATTAACTTTTCGCCAAACTGACTCAGGAATTTCTTCAAAATCATGACGATCACTTCCACCATCTTCTAAAATCTTCTCTAAGATCTTATGATAACTCTCAGTACCCGCTTCCTTTAAGTATTCTGATAGCCGAGATAAACATAAATAATTATTCTTTCCTTTAGCTAAAACAACATCGACAGAATCCATCCCAAGCATCTCTGCTACAAGATGCACGTCCTTTAACAATTGCTCTTGTAAAGCAATCGTAGAAGTGGCAACAATGAAACCCTGAAAATTTGAATTATTCTTAACAGCAGTTAAAAGAGGAATCAAATACGCATAACTTTTTCCAATCCCAACCTGTGCTTCAATTAATAAAATTTGACGATCTCGAATTGTATCGACAATATCAAGAGCCATTGTATGTTGCCCTTCCCGATATTCTAGTTCTTTACTTCCATTTAAAGATTCAAAAAATTGATCCACTTCTTTATAAAGAGACTCATCCTCTTCTCTAATATGAACCTTCTTCCAAATACTCTTCTCCATCAATATCACAACCCCTTAAACTGCGCATATTATACCATATTTTCTTTATAAAATCAACAAATCCTTTCTCTTACTCCATTATAGAAAATTTTTAAAAAAAGAAAAAGAGCTTTCATAGAAAAAGAAAACTCAAAAAAAGATAGAAACTAATAAAATACTAACTACTAAAGTAATAAAATCAGCAAATAAGCCTGCCTTTAAAGCATATCGAATATTCTTAATTCCAATACTACCAAAGTAAAGAGAAATCACATAAATGGTTGTATCTGTAGCTCCTTGCATCACAGCAGCAATTCTTCCTAAATAAGAATCTACTCCATATGTTTTAAAAATATCAATCATCATCGCAAAAGAAGCATTCCCTGAAATTGGACGAATCAAAGCAAGTGGTAAAATCTCCTTTGGAACTCGAAATAAAGTAAAAAGTGGAGAGAAAAATCCAAAAATATCAGAAATCAAGTTACTTCTTAATAAAAGATTAATTCCAAAAATCATCCCCAGTAAACAAGGAAATACTTGAAATCCAAGAGAAATTCCTTCCTTTGCTCCTTCAATAAATACATCGAATAATGAAACTTTCTTATAAAGTGCAACAGCAATAATCAAAAAAACAACCACTGGCAATAAATAATTGCCTAATGTAACAAAATTCATGATCTTTCTCTCCCTAAATAAAAGTTCATAAGTAAAGCAAGTGTTGTATTAATAATAGTCGCTAGAATTGTAACTAATAATAAATCCGTTGGAGAAATCGAACCCATACTACTACGAATCGATAAAATATCCGTCGCAATCAATGTCACTCCACTCGTATTTAATACCAAAAAAGTAATCATACTTTTTGTTGCAGTATCTTTCTTTGGATTATTCTTTTGTAAACATTGCATTGCTTTTAGTCCAAAAGGAGTAGATGCATTATGAATTCCAAGCATATTAATAGTCAAATTACTCGCAATATATTGAAGTGCTGGATCATCCTTCTTTAATTCTGGAAAAATAAGAGAAAAAAAAGGGCGAAGTAAACGAGACAAAAAAGAAAGAATTCCTGCTTCCTGAGCAATTTTCATAATACCGCTCCATAAAATCATCATTGGAAACATACTAAAGAAAAGTTCTAAACTAGAAGATCCACAGGAAATCACTTCTTGATTCATTCCTTCTACTTTACCTGTTAAAAAACCATAAAGAAGCCCAATAACAATAAAAGAACCCCAAATTTTATTTACCACTGAAAAAACTCCAAATCTTTTGCCACCAAGAAAGTTTTACTTTCCCTTTTCGCACATAAACCTTCTGCTCATGAATTGTTTGATCCCCTAGTTTTACCAAGACAACTCCGACCTCGTCCTTATCTTTATACTGATTTAACTTAGTGAGTTTTACTTCTACTCGGATCTGCTCTTTTTCTTCTGTTGTTAATGGATAAGTAAAATCATCTTCAATATAAACTTGATCAGGATAATAAGCATCATCAATTTTAAATTTCTTTTTATTTAAAACCTTATAATTTTGATAATTAGAAAAGGCATATTCATATAAATTCTCATGGGTTTCATATTCATTTCCATCATTCAAAGTAACTGCTGTTAAATTAAGTTTCTGATTGCTAGCATTTGTCACAAGTGTCCTTCCTGCTCTAGGAGTATATCCTGTTTTTCCACCTGTTGTTTTATCATAAGAAGTTAAAAGCTTATTTCTATTTTGCCATAAATAACTCTTTTTATCGCTTTGTACTTGATATTTTTTTGTTCCAACAATCTCTTGATAAATCGGATTTTTAAAAGCATAACTTGATAATAACGCCATATCATAAGCACTAGATTTATTCTCTGTCTCCTCATCTAAACCATGAGGATTACAAAAAATAGTATTTTTCATACCTAAAAGCTTCGCTTTTTCATTCATCATCTGAACAAAGCGCTCTTCAGTTCCACCAACAAAAACACTAATCACAATTGCAGCATCATTCCCACTCCGAAGCATAAGACCATAAACCAAATCCTTCAGTTTCATCTTTTCACCAAGTTCAATATAGATGTTAGAACCATACATTTTTAATACTTCTTCTCCTACTGTAACCTCTTCTTCTAATCGTCCTGACTCAATGGCAAGAACTGCTGTCATAATCTTAGTAATAGATGCGATTAGTCTAGGTTGATCTTTTGCTTTCGCAAATAAAACTCTTCCACTATCCATATCCATAAGGCATGCACTTTGACTACTAACTGTAAGAGCAAAAACCTGGCTTGGCAAAAGGCATAAAATCATAAAAATTATCCATCTCTTTCTCAAGAACAATCACCTATCTCAATATATGAAAAATAAAACACGGTTAGTCCACATTTATCAATAAATCCCAAATTCTCCCAAGTATCATTTACATTTTTTATTTCTTATGATAAACTAATTTTCACGAAAGAGGGGAATACCAATTAACATATGAATAAATTAAAATTATATATTCTAGTGCTATCCATCCTACTAGAAACGATCGAAATAAAAACAACAGTACATGGAAAAGAAACAGAATCTACACCCAGTATAGAGATGGAAAACAGTCTAGATAGATTAGATCAAGTAGTGTTTAAAAGTAGTTCTCTCTCATACGAAGAAATCGACAAACTATTAGATGATAAAACATGGAAAGAACAAAATAAATATGAACATTCAGAAAAAGAAATTCTATGGAATGAAGTCTATGAACAAATAAAAGAAAATAATAAAAAATACTTATCAGAACATCAAGAATTAACCTTCTTAACTGAATTTTCTGACGAAGAATTAAAAGAAATATTAAAAAGACAAAAAGCATTCATTGAGCAAATTGAAAAAGAATATACTATTGACTTAGGAAATATTGCCTGCAACTTTGAAGACAAAGAAATTTTAAGAGACACAAGAAATTGTGAAATTATGATTCC
>JAAWDC010000059.1 GCA_022793565.1 Bacilli bacterium | reverse complement strand
TTTTTTCTTTAATAATTTTACACTGTTATCTGTTGATCCAGTATCTAATACATAGATGTCATCGGCTTCTTTTACAGACTCTATCCATCTTTCTATATGTTTCTCCTCATTTTTGCAGATTGCATAAACGCAAATTTTTATTTTGTTTTTCATAATCATCCTCTTTCTTTTAATATAAATATATGAAAAATAATAAAAGAATGTTTGTGAAATCATTTTTAATTAATTTATAAGAAATGGTGCTAGAATGTTTAAAAAGGTTGTATAATATATTTTATAAGATGGTTTTGCGAGGAAATAGTTATGTCAAAGAATGTAGTAAAGTTTTTATTATTTATTTTTTTTATCTTTTCTTCTACAGGATGTTTTTTTAGAAATACTCCTAGGGATTCTCAATTTGATGATATGAATTTGGGGATCTATACTTGGAAAGATTCTAAGAATGCTAGTTCTATGACTTTTGAACTTGGAAAGAGTGGAGACAAATATTATTATGTATTGGAATTTTATTATGATAATTCTTTAGAACCTACTGAGGAACTTTGGGGTGTGTGGAATGTTACTAGATCTAAATTTATTCCTAGTAATGATAATGTTAATTCTTATGCTCAATATGAATTTAAAGATATTCAGTACCATGATGAAGTGATTTCTTTTGAGATTCTGATAGATAAGGTTTTAAATTCTAAATATCAAGAAAAGGCAATTCCAAGTGGTAAATATCAACTTACTAAGTATGAATCATAGTTTTTTATTTCCTTTGATAACATTGTTGTAAACTTTGTTGTCTTTTTGTTTGAAATGTGTAATTTGATGGTATAATAATATCGTAATATTAAGGAGGATGAAAGATGAGAGAAGAATGGAAAAATTTTAAAGAGGGGACTTGGTGTGAAGAGATCAACGTTCGAGATTTCATTCAAAAAAATTATAAAAAATATGATGGTGATGAAAGCTTTTTAGAGAAACCAACAGGTAAGACAGAAAAGGTATGGTCTAAGTGTTCGGATTTATTAAAGGAAGAGCTTAAGAAACATGTTTTAGATATAGATACAGATCATATGTCTGGAATTAATGCTTATGATGCTGGATATATTGATCAAGATAATGAAGTGATTGTTGGTCTTCAGACAGATGCTCCTTTAAAAAGAATTGTAAACCCTTATGGTGGGATTCGTATGGTATATCAAGAGCTAGATGCTTATGGATATAAACTTAATCCAACAGTTGATAAATATTTTAATGAATTTAGAAAGACTCATAATCAAGGGGTTTTTGATGCATATACAGAAGATATTCGAATTGCAAGGCATGTTGGGTTACTTACAGGTCTTCCTGATGCTTATGGGCGTGGACGAATCATTGGTGATTATCGCCGAATTGCTTTATATGGTATCGATTATTTGATGGAACAAAAGAAGAAGGATTGGGATCATTTGACAGGTCCTATGACTGAAGAGTTAATTCATTTAAGGGAAGATGTTTCTGTACAATATCGGGCATTAGATGAAATTAAAAAAATGGCTTTAAAATATGGGTTCGATATTTCAAAACCTGCTAAGAATGCGAGAGAAGCAGTTCAATGGTTATATTTTGGTTATTTGGCAGCAATTAAGGAAAACAATGGTGCAGCTATGAGTCTTGGAAGAGTAGATGCATTTTTGGATATTTACTTTGAAAGAGATTTAAATGATGGGACTTTAGATGAAAAATCAATTCAAGAACTAATTGATCAATTTGTTATTAAGTTAAGAATTGCTAGACATTTGAGAACTCCAGATTATGATGAATTGTTCTCAGGAGATCCAACATGGGTTACTTGTTCTATCGGTGGTATTACAGATAAGAAGGAACAATCTATGGTTACTAAAACAAGTTTCCGTATTTTGCATACTTTAACTAATTTAGATCCAGCACCAGAGCCTAATATGACAGTACTATGGAGTGAAAAATTACCAGAAACATTTAAGAAATATTGTGCAAAAATGTCTATTGATACGGATGCAATTCAATATGAGAATGACGATGTAATGCGTCCTATTTATGGAGATGATTATGCAATTGCTTGTTGTGTTTCAGCAATGCGTGAGGGTAAAGATATGCAATTCTTTGGTGCACGTTGCAATTTGGCAAAATCGCTTCTTTATTCAATTAATGGTGGAGTAGATGAGGTTAAGAATGAACTTGTTGTTCCAGGTTTTGAAAAAATGAAAGACGAAGTTTTAGATTACCAAAAAGTAAAAGATGCATACTTTAAAATGTTAGAAAAAGTTGCAGTAATTTATTCAAATGCAATGAATATTATTCATTACATGCATGATAAATATGCCTATGAGGCTGGACAAATGGCTCTTCATGATACTGAAGTTAATCGTTTAATGGCTTATGGAGTAGCTGGACTTTCTGTTGTTGCGGATTCTTTATCTGCAATTAAGTATGCTAAAGTAAAACCAATTCGAAATGATGAGGGAATTGCTATTGACTTTGAAGTAGAGGGAGATTTCCCTAAGTATGGAAATGATGATGATCGTGTAGATGATATTGCAAAAGAAGTATTGGATAAATTTTATAAGGAACTTGCAAGTCATGAGTGTTATCGAAAAGCACATCCTACATTATCAGTATTAACAATTACATCTAACGTTGTTTATGGGTCTAAAACAGGTGCTACACCGGATGGAAGAAAGGCTGGAGTTGCTTTTGCACCAGGTGCTAATCCAATGCATGGAAGAGATACGAATGGAGCTGTAGCTAGTTTAAACTCTGTTGCTAAACTAAATTATGCTGAATGTTGTCGTGATGGAATTAGTAATACTTTCTCAATTGTTCCAAGTTCTCTTGGACGTGATAAAGAAGAACAAATAGAGAATTTAGTTACTTTATTAGATGGATATTTTATTCAAGGAGCACATCATTTAAATGTCAATGTTTTAAATCGTGAAATGTTAATTGATGCTATGAACAATCCAGAAAAGTATCCATTACTTACGATTCGTGTATCTGGATATGCTGTTCGTTTTAACCGATTAACTAAGAAACAACAGGAAGAAGTAATTTCTAGAACATTCCATGAGAAATTATAATGAAAATGGGGAGTATAGACTCTATTGAGAGTTTTGGACTTGTAGATGGTCCAGGAATTCGTACAGTTGTATTTTTATCTGGATGTAGACTTCGTTGTAAATACTGTCATAATCCTGAAATGTGGAAAATGGGAGTAGCTAATTATACAGCATCGGATTTAGCTCGACGGATCATTCGAAATAAACCTTATTTTAGAAGAAACCAAGGAGGAGTTACGTTTTCTGGTGGAGAACCACTCCTCCAAAGTGAATTCTTAATTGAAGTATGTAAAATTTTAAAGAAGGAAGATATCCATATTGCATTAGATACTGCGGGAGTTGGAAATGGTAATTATGAAGAGTTACTTTCTTATGTTGATCTTGTTTTATTTGATGTGAAACACGTTACGGAAATAGGGTATAAAGAGATCACTAATTTGAGTATAGATTCTTCTTTGGATTTTATTGAAGCATTGAATCGTAGTGAAAAAAAGGTATGGATTCGGCAAGTAATTGTTCCAGGTATTATGGATAATGATTCTTATTTGATAGGGCTTAATAAAGTCTTAAAAAATATAAAAAATATTGAACGTATTGAATTTCTTCCTTATCATACTATGGGAAAAGAAAAATATAAGAAACTTGGAATTGATTATCCATATGAGGAATTAGAAGAAATGGATAAGGAAAAATGTGAACTCTTGTATCAGAGATTTATGAGGGACTTTTATGGAAGAGAATGAGGTTGAAAAGATCTATATTGTTCATGGTACTGATGAAAATGGTTCTCATTATGTAGAAAAGTTTTTAATTCAGTATAAAAATTATAAGGAAGTGTATGAAACACTTCCGTTTTCCTATGATAGTTTATCTGCTTTGGATAAAGCAAAGGCAAAAAAGCAATTATGTAGTAAATTGGTTCATCAGTATTTAGATCATCTCAAAAAAGACGAATCTCAAAAAGTCATTGTTGTTTCTAAAAATAAGCCAGAATTATTAAAGTATGTGAATCAAAGAATTCTATCTATCCAAGCATTAGAGAAGAATCCATCCAAAAGGGTGGAAGAACAGTTTTTAAAGAGTTCTTCTTTTCCTAGTGGTTTTTTCTTTCAACTTTTATCTACTAAAAAATGGAAAAAATTGCGATTTGAAAATAGTTTTGTGTTTCGAAAACTTAAATGGGTAATTAGTATATTTATATTGAGTCTTGGGGTTACTTATGGTGCGAAACATTTGTCGATTGATCTTGATGCTTTTACTCAGAAATTTTCTTTCCAAAAAGAAAAAGATCAAGATTTTTCTAATTCATTTGTAAACTTTCAAGATTCTAGATCAGAGGATCAATCCACTTTTGTAACTGTAGATGATGCAGCAGTTAATGTATTGATGGAAGTTTTAGATACTAATCCTTCGATTAATGAGCAGGATGCTATGATTGCAGAGTCCCTTCGTCAATATCTAATTGAAAGTTCTTATTTTGATTATGAAAAGTGTTATCAAGATTTTCGGGATTTAAAAATTATGCATTCTAATAACATTGATGGGAACTATGGTGCGATTTCGTTTTTAGATAAAAAAGTGATTCAAACGTACTATTCCAAAGACAAAGATCCTTCTTTATATAGAGCTGATTTGGGACATGAACTAA
>JAAWDC010000058.1 GCA_022793565.1 Bacilli bacterium | reverse complement strand
ATTTTGTATTTGTGATTGGTGGTACAGGATGTGGAAAATCAACCTTAATAAAGATGTTATATCGTGAAGAAAAACCTTCAAAAGGAGAAATTGTAGTTGGAGGATTGAATGTAGCAAAACTTAGAAACAGTAGAGTATATAAATTAAGAAGAAAACTTGGAATTGTTTTTCAAGATTACCGACTTTTACCTAAATTAACTGTCTATGAAAATGTTGCTTTTGCCTTAGAAGTTCTTGGAGCTCCAAGAGAAGAGATTAATCGAAAGGTACTAAGAGCCCTAGAGTTAGTTGGATTAAAAGGAAAAGTTAGACAATACCCAGACCAATTATCAGGAGGAGAGCAACAAAGAGTAGCAATCGCAAGAGCAATTGTAAATGAGCCTAAAATCCTCTTGTGTGATGAACCAACGGGAAATCTAGATCCAGAAAAAAGCATAGAAATTATGAAAGTATTAAATAGTATAAATGTAACTTTAGGAACTACGATTGTAATGGCAACACATGACAAAGAAATTGTTAATAAAATGAAAAAAAGAGTTGTAATTTTGAAAGAAGGTAGACTAGTTAAAGATGTAGAGAAAGGAGTATATGATGATGAAGCTATTTAGAATGTTTTTTAGAAGTATTCGAGATGCCTTTAAAAGTGTATTTAGAAACTTCTCCTTATCCCTTGCTTCCATTTCTTGTATTAGTATTACTCTAGTAATCATAGCACTTGCCCTTTTAATTTCATTAAATGTAAATAATTTTACAAGACTAATAAAGAAAGATGTAACGATTGTGGTTTTTATAAATCAGAAAGTAAATGAAGAAAAACTAGCAGTAATAAAAGCCAAACTAGAACAAATTAGTAATATAGAAAACATAGAATACAAAACAAGAGAACAGTTAAAAAATGAAATGATGGCAACCTCTAACGAGTTAGAGGCAATTATGAATGAATATGGAGTAAGTGAAAATCCACTGAAAGATACATTTCAAATTACCGTCAAAGAAATAGAAAAAATAGATGAAACAGCCTCTATTATTAAGAGTATTGAAGGGGTTGACTCTATTAATTATGGAGAATCTTGGGTAAATAAACTAGTTTCAGCTTTCAAAATATTAGAGAAAGGGACAATTGTCGCAGTCATTTTATTAGTTCTAGTTAATGTATTTTTAATTATTAACACGATAAAACTAACGATCTTTTCGAGAAAGAGAGAAATCTCAATAATGAGAGTAGTAGGTGCTAGTAATTTATCGATTAAAATGCCTTTTGTAATAGAAGGAATGATCCTAGGAGGACTAGGAGCAGTGATCCCTATTTTATTGATTATTTATGGATACTTTGTATTCTATAATCATTTTGAGGGACAATTATTTTCACCAATTATCAAGTTAGTTTCTCCAACACCATTTATTTATGGAATTTCTCTTGCCATCTTAGCAATCGGTATTGTGGTAGGAATGATTGGTAGCTCAAGAGCAGTTAGGAAGTATTTAAAGATATGATGAAAAGTTTAAAATATAAGGTTTTGCTAATTACATCTTTAATGTTTGTAATCCTACCAATTACTGTACAAGCAGAAGAATTAACTTTTGGAAAAGTCTTAGATGACTTAGCCAAAGCGAAAGCAGAACTCAACAAGAATAATCAAGCAATCAATAATAGTGAGAATAAAATCGATGAAAATAATGCAACAATTAAATCACTAAATAATCAAATTAGTGAGATGAGCGAAGAAGTAAATCAATTACAACAACAAATAGTAGATGCTAATGATGAAATTGCTTTAAAGAAAGAACAAATTCAAAATGTTATTAAATATTTACAATTAAGCCAAGGAGAAAATCTCTACTTTGAGTATGCCTTTGGAGCAGAAACGATTACCGATTTTGTATATCGTATATCTGTAGTCGATCAAATTGCAGAACATAATAATGCTATGATTAATAGCTTGCAAGACTTAATTTCTCAAAATGAAAAGAAAAAAGTAGAACTAGCCAATCGACAAGAAGATTACAAAAATAAAATGTCAGAGTTGGATGATGAAATAAAAAAACTAAATAATTCAATTTCAAAACTAGGAGAATCGGTTCCTAATCTACAACAACAAGTAAAGTCAAAGCAAGAATTGGTAGACTACTACAAGTCTCAAGGATGTAGTCAAAGAGGTCAAGTAATAGGAAGAGATTGTGCAGTATCTGTTTCCAACGGAGCATTCTCAAGGCCGATGAAAACAGGATATGTTACTAGTTGGGTAGGATATCGTTGGGGGAGCTTACACCGAGGGCTAGATTTAGGAAGTTCCTTAGGACGGAACACACCACTATATTCGATTGGGTATGGAGTAATTACATCAGTATATCGAGATAATTATGGGGCAAAATGTGTCATCATACAATATAAATTATCTAATGGACAATACTATTCTGCCTTATATGCACATCTTTCTAAATATGGCCCTGGAATTTATGAAGGAATGGCAAGTAAAGACGTCACACCAAATACAATCATTGGGTATATGGGTGATACTGGAAAAGCATATGGAGTACATCTTCATCTAGAGGTATGGCCATGCAGATTGTATGGAGATAGCAACTGTAAAAATTGGGATAGCTATGTACAATTTGTAAAAAAACAATACAACAAAGGATTTCATGGTGCAGAAGATGTCATCTCTTTCCCAAATAAAACATATACAACCTGGTATAGCAAGTAATTTGACAAAAATAAGAAATTATGCTATAATAAAAATCACTTAAGAGGGAGTAGTTCCACTGATCAGTGTGATAATTCAACTATACGGTTAATACCTGGATTATCTAAATAAAATAGAACAAGACTTTTACAGAAATGTAGGAGTCTTTTTTTCTTAAGTAGAAGGAGAATTATGAAAAATATAGAAATTAATACAGAAATGATAAAGCAAATCTTAAAAGGAACTGCTATTACGATAGCAGCGATTGGAACTGGTGCAATGATTGTAAAAAGTAATCCAAAGATGGATTGTGAGATTGAAGAAGCACATGCTCATGTTTATACCAATGAAGATGGATTTACCACATACAGAATTGATGAACACCAAAAGTCAAACGGAGGTCTTAGATGGACAGATCAAACAACCGATATCACAGATGAAATTACTATAATGGATAAAAACAAACTATTATTAATTTCTGAAAATAGAGAACTTCTAAACACTGTTGTAGAAAATAGTACCCCATACTTACAGTATGAGTACAAAACAACCAGACCACAGCGAGTTGGAAAAGTAACTGTATCAAGGACAGTTAGAAGGTTTACAAACGATCCTAATGAAAATAGAAGATATACAGATAGAGGTAGAACAGTAACTGCCATGTACCGTGGATATAGAATTGTGACAAATACGAAAGGAAAACAGGTACTAGAAGAAAGCCCATGGGTTGAAGATATTACTTTATTAGAAGACATGTATCCATATTTTAAATTAAAAGATTACAAAAAATGGTTCTATAGTAATGTATTTGAGCTAGATAAGAATAAAGAACTACAATTGGAATATGAATAATATCCGATACAACAAAAAGGTGGTTACAATAATAATGTAACACCTTTTTTATTATAGGGGATTTCCTAGAGAAAGGGAAATTTCAGTCATATAAAAAGATATCTAAATATAGATCAGACTAGAATTTCAGTAATAAACAGAAAACTATACTATAAAATTGAAAGAGAGGATTGTCTGGAAAACAAAGTTATGATAGGATAAAAGTGGTAAGGAATGAACTCAAATAAAATATGATTATATCCTGTAAATGATGAAGTAAATGAAAGGACAATCAAAATATTTAAAGAAATCAATTCCTCTAATTGAATAAAAACATAACATTTTATGAACAAAAAGGGATAATAAATTTAGAAAAAGGAAAGGGTAAGAAAATATGAAAAAAACAGAAGCACTAGAAATAGCACCCAAAGTATCTAAAGTAGTGATGGAATACATTGAACAAATTCTGACTGATCCTCAAAACAAAGGCGAGGGAACTATCAGATTTATTTCTGAAAAAGTAGAAGGAAAGAAAGAAGATATGTGTGTAATTGCTATATCTGTTCCAGATACAGGATATAAAACAAGAATTGATAGTGGAATTACTGCCCAACAAAAAGACTATTTTTTAGAACAAGTATTAAATGATTTACTAGATTGTTTTTTAGAGGCAGATACACTAGGAGTAGGATTATTTTATAAAATTCGAGGAATGATGGGACCAAACTTTTTTGGAGTCAATGCGTTTAGTGCGAGTGGTAGTAGTCTAAAAATAGATTTTGGCTATACAAGTAGATATTTAGATGCAGTAATAGCTGAGTATAACCAGAGAATTGAATGTTATAAAAAGAGTGAGGAAGCCAAAATGTATAAAGGGGAATCTTCTCTTCCAAAAATAAGATAAAAAAGAAATGTTTTTATGAGAAAAACCTCGTTTCTATAATAAGAAACGAGGTTTATATTATTATTAGAAAAAGGAAGAGTTCTATTTTTGATTTTCAAACATTAAGCCTTTGGCATACTTCCATGCAATAATACGAAAAGCATTTTTTTCAATTAATTTTTCATCGATAGTTCCATTCTGTAAAGCTCTTTTAATAGAGGCAATACTTTCTTCATAGTCAGTGGTTATAATTAAGTCATTTCCTGCAAGAAGTGCTTTAACTGTTACATCATCAATAGAAGAGACAGCCCCCATGGCTAAATCATCTGTCATAATAATACCCGTGAATCCAAGTTCACTACGGAGTACATTATGAACACTAGGAGAAAGAGAAGCAGGATTACTTGCATCAATGCTATTTACTGTATTATGACTAACTAAAATAGCTTCCGCTCCAACATCGATTCCGGCCTTAAATGGAGGTAAATCATTTTTAAGAATTTCTTCATAAGTCCTTTGATCAACAGCAGCACCCTGATGAGTATCCGCATTATTTCCATATCCAGGAAAATGCTTCATAGTATAACTAACACCAAGTCCTTTGCTTGATTCAATTACTGTTCTAGCGTATGTTGAAGTCAAATCAACTCCCTGACCAAACGCTCTGTCATACATATAATCCTTAGAATTAGTAGAAACATCAACAACAGGTGCAAGATTCAAATTGATCCCTAAGTCATTTAATAATTTACTTTTATTGATAGTATCTTGTTTAATTGCATCGAATCCACCAGAGGCATACAGTTCTTTAGAAGATTTAAATTTCTCTGGAGCAAGATTGGTATTACTACTTACACGAACAACCTTTCCACCTTCTTCATCCGTAGCTGTAAGAATAGGAATCTTAGAGACATCTTGAAGTTCTGCCATCATTCCCTGAACTTCTTCTGTGATTTTTCCACTAAAATCTTTTTCAAAGAACACATATCCCCCAAATTGATATTTCTTTAAAGCCTCAACAGCATTAGCTCCCGGATAACGAACTAAAAGCATCTGAGCAATTTTCTCATCCAAAGAAAGTTCCTGTAACTTTTTGCTTGCTAATTTGTAATAATTACTGAATATACCATGATCTAACCAATCTGTAGAAATTCCATTTTCATCGACAGAAACAGGAGATGTTTTATAAGCAATAATTTTACTGTCTTGAACATTTTTATTCTTATTTAAAGAACCAGTATATTCAATCTCGATATTAGAACCAACTTCTGCATGAACACCATCGATTGCAAAAGTATAGATAATATGATCTTGGTCCTGAACAGTTATTTTATCATTTTCTACAGACATTACCATTGCTGCCATATTTTTTGTCTTTACTTCTGGCTTTTTGGAACTATCTGCAATTGCTACCCCGAGAAATACAAAAAAAGTTAAAGTCACAACAGATAGAAGTCCTAAAATATATTTTTTATCCATATCATCACCTATAATACATTATATAGTAATCCAAAAGGTTTATGATAATAAATTTAAATTGCTAAAAGGATAAGGAAATGATAAAATAAAAAAACAAAGAATGGCAATAAAATGACATTCAATTGGACCATAACACATTAAAATAGAATAAAAAATCTCGATATTACAGTCCAAAGAAGGATAAAAAGTAATAAATATTTCTCGATTTTCTTAGAAGATGGAAAAAGGGAAGTTAATTTCTAGAAAAAGAGATGAAAACAGATTAATAAAACGGGAAGAAAAACAAAAAATCATAAGAGTAAATGTATTAGGAGGACAATCTATGATAAATAATGATAAAAATAATAGCCTAACAAAAACAATCACCAGTATTGCACAAGAACAAATAAAAAAGGGAGATGTTCAAGGAATCTATTTAAAAGGATATAGAATACACCAAAAGAACAAAATTGAAATAGTATCAGTAGTAGAAAGTATAACCAGAGAATGGGAAGATTTATGGAAAAATCAATACTATACCACAATGAGTTCTGCAAAAGTTCACAATATAGAAATTTGTCCTACAGTTGTACCAATGATGAATTTCTCTAAAGTGTATATGCATTCACGCGAGACACTTTTAGCACAAGAATTAAAAAATTCTCATATTATTTATGATGTAGAACCATCTTGGTACAATAATGATCTAAAATTATTAGCAGATTTACAAGAGTCTTATATGAAGGATGACAGTTTAACATTTTTTAAAAATAGGCTTGTCATTTCTCCTAAATTAATCAAGAAAATTAAAGATGGATTAAAATGTGGAAAACCAGTTCAACTATCAAGAGAAAACAAAAGACATATACAGGATAAAGAAGCATTAACTACACAGCATAAAATCTATCAAATTTTAGAGTTACTAACACGTTACGATGCTTATGAAAAAGAAGATGGTTGTCTATTATGGAATGATAGCACCTCTAGCTTTGACCCAACATATATTGCCTGTGATATTAACAATTTGAGAATTTTTCAAAGATTGCAACAAAAGACAACGACTTCAAAATACAGCCTAGAACCAGTATTTATGGAAATGAGAAAAACGCAGATTCCTGCATCAGAAGAAAAGAGAAAAGAGTTTTTTGGAGAATGTCTCTCATATTTAGTACAAGGATTTGAAAAGATTAATCCATTAGATTATTTAGAGGGAGAAGAAAAAATCTACCAAGAACTATGGACAGGGAAAAAACCAAAAAGAAAATAAAAACAAAAAATATTGGAGGCATAAAGCCAACAATATTTTTTAGTGTTTTAATTTAATAGTTTTCACTTTTTCTATTCGAGGAACTTCATATGTTGTATAGTAGCTTTCACAGTCATTTAAACCAGAGTTGATAAAGCAAGTGTCAAGATTTGAAACATAAGCAGAAGTAACAACTCTAGGATGACCACTGATGACAAAAGGCTTTTGATCGGGAGAATTATAAATAATGGCCTGATCATGGAAAAACTGTGGTAGTTCTTCTATTGATAAAGAATTAGGAATAGAAAGAAGTGGAATAGAAGTAGCATTAGGAAGAATTTCAATCAAAGTTTGCTTTTTTTCTTCATCAATAAAAATTGCATTGTATGGAAACATCTTTTCATAACTCGTACTTGTAGCATTCGAATTCATAGATGGATAAGAAATCTCCGAGTTCCTAAGTATTTCTGTCATAATATTTTCTCTCCCTTCAAAAAAACATTTCTAGTATACGATAAATGGAAAGAAAAGTAAAGAAATTCTAGAATGGCATAGAAAATTTCCTTGTGATAAAAAGGATTCAATGATAAAATATCTAAATAAATCTAAGAAAGAAGTTGGCGAAGAATATGAAAAAACTGAAAGAATTTAAATCATTGATCCAATTTGCAAAAGAGTACAAAGGAAAACTAATATTGGCAAGTATTCTTATTTTCATTTGTGAATTGTCAGAAATATTAACAGGATATCTCAATGGATCTGCTGTAGAAGCTATAACGAATTTAAAAGTAGAAAGAGCATTAATTTTTTTAAGTATTTATTTAGTAATTCGCCTACTTGCAGACTCTATACTAATAGTAAGTGCTAATTCCATGCTTCAAAAGGTAGAAAGTGCAGTTACTAGAAAATTGGGATTTTATACTTATAAGAAGGCTTTAGAATTACCAGCATATGCTTATGAAAAAACTTCTTCTGGAGAAATTATCAACAGAATTACAAACGATGCAGACACCTTAAGTTTTTCCTTTGGACAACTTCTAGAAATCTTCTCATCTATAGTAGGATCCTCTATTTTAATTATT
>JAAWDC010000057.1 GCA_022793565.1 Bacilli bacterium | reverse complement strand
GAGAATTAGAACCAGAAGATATAATCAAAGAGAGAACTTAAAAAGATTCAGGATCAAGGATCTTTTTTTATTGACATTTCTAAAATATGTGCATATAATTTAATATATGAACAATTATTCATATGTAGGAGGCAATATGAGAGAAGAGATGTGCGAGTGTACAGTAATTCATAAAGAAACTGTGGAAAAAGTAAAAGAAAGTATGCAGTCAGATGATTTACTTTTTGATCTAGCAGAATTGTTTAAAATATTTGGTGATTCGACTAGAATGAAAATTATTTGTGCTTTAAAGATGAGCGAATTGTGTGTGTGTGATATTGCCTGTATCACGAATTCAACACAATCTGCCATTTCTCATCAGTTAAGAATCTTAAAACAAGCGAAACTGATAAGAGCTAGAAAAGTAGGAAAAGTAGTTTACTATTCATTAGCAGACGATCACGTGGAAAAAATTTTTGAGATAGGATGTGAACATATTGAAGAAATATAGCTATATACTAAAAGATTTAGATTGTGCAGCTTGTGCCCAAAAAATTCAAGACGAATTATCCAAAAAACCAAAATATCAAAAAGTGAATGTTAATTTTTCTACTCTAAAACTAAGTTTTGAATCTGAAGAAGAGGCAAATATGAAGGAAGAAATCCAAAAAATAATAGCCAATATCGAACCAGAAGTAGAAGTTTTGGATACTCATGAGAAAATAGAGAAGGATCATAGTAAAAAATCCTTATTGCGATTAGGAATTGGAATATTTTCAGCTATTGTAGGAATCTACACAACGTTCCCCTTTTATATCAGTGAAGGAATCATCTTATTTGCATATGGAATTCTTCTATTTAGAACGATAAAAAATGCCATTCAAATCTTGAAAAATAGTAGATCTATTGATGAAAATTTTTTAGTAGCCATCTCTTGTATAGGTGCATATTTTGTTGGAGAAAAAGGTGAGGGGTTGATGGTAATTATTCTCTACGAAATTGGAAAGATCTTAGAGGAAAAAGCCATTCATAATACCAGAAAATCAATTCAAGACCTAATGGATATTAAACCAGAATATGCAAACTTGAAAAAGAGTAGTGGATTTGAAAAGGTATCACCAGAAACTCTTCTTATTGGAGATAAAATCCTTGTAAAACAAGGAGAAAAAGTGCCTGTAGATGGGATTCTTATCAAAGGATCTGGAAAATTAAATACATCAATGTTAACAGGAGAAAGTGCATTAGTAAAAGTGAAAGAAGGGGATTCTATTTTATCAGGAAGTATTAACGTAGAAGGTTTATTAGAAATAGAAGTAACTTGTGAATATAAAAATAGTACTGTAAATCGTATTCTAGAATTAGTAGAAAATGCTACAGATAAGAAAGCAAAGACTGAAACATTTGTTTCGAAAGCAGCCAAAATTTATACTCCAATTGTCCTTGGATTGGCAGTTCTAGTAGCATTATTACTTCCTGTTTTTACGGATCTTACATATTGGGTTAGTATTTATAGAGCCCTTATCTTCTTGGTAATTTCCTGCCCATGTGCAATTGCCATCTCAGTACCTCTTAGTTACTTTACTGGAATAGGAAAAGCCTCCAAAGAGGGAATTTTAATTAAAGGTAGTGACTACCTAGATGGATTAAAAGATACAAGAATGATTATTTTTGATAAGACAGGAACGATTACGACGGGAACATTCCAGGTAGAAAAATTGGATATTTATAATCCAAAATATAAAGAAGATGAAATTCGTGATCTTTATGCCAAAGGAGAAAATTTTTCGAATCATCCCATTGCCCAATGTATCCTAGAATATATAGGAACGAAGGTAGATACAAAATTAGTTAAGAATTATCGAGAAGTGCCAGGACAAGGAATCGCCTATGAATTAAAAAATGAAACAGTGAAAATTGGAAATGCTAGTTTCTGTGATTATAAAAGAAAAGAAAAAGAGGATGGAACTAGAATATATTTGAATTACAAGAAAGAAGTAATTGCTAGTATTCAAATGAAAGATGGAATTAAACCACTTGCCAAAGAAACGATTTACTCCCTAAAATCCATGGGAATCCAAACAGCAATGTTTACAGGAGATAATAAAAAGGTTGCACAATCAATTGCTAGCAAAATAGGGATTGATGAAGTAAAAGCAGAACTTCTTCCTACTGAAAAGTACCAAAATTTAGAAACGTTATTAAAAGAAACTACAACGGGGAAAATTGTCTTTGTAGGAGACGGAATTAATGATGCTCCAGTACTAGCAAGAAGTGATATTGGGATATCTATGGGTAATTTAGGGTCCTCATCAGCAATAGAAGCAAGCGATATTGTAATAATGCATGACGAATTAGAGAAAATTCCAACAGCTATCGAGATCTCTAAAAAAACAAGAAAGATAATTATTCAGAATTTAGTATTTGCTCTTGCAACTAAAATAATAATATTAGGATTATCAGTGATTGGTATAGCAGGAATGTGGCAAGCCATTTTTGCAGATGTAGGTGTAACATTAATCACGATTTTAAATACGACTAGAATATTAAAAAGTACTAAGAAAGAATCTTAGTACTTTTTAATTTTTATTATATTATTGAATAGATTTATCGATTGCTCGAATATTTAGGGCTTGTAATCCCTTGCTAGTTTCAAGTAATTGAAATTCCACCAATTGATCAGTTTCTAAAGTTTTAAACCCATCTTGTAAAATGTTAGAGTAATGAATAAAAATATCCTGACCATCTTTAGATTGGATAAATCCATACCCTGTAGTGTTATTAAACCATTTAACACGTCCGATCATAGTTTTACCACCTTTCTAATTCTTTTATTGCTTAAGCCATATTATCATATCATAAAAATCTATGGGGAAAACAAATTGGGGATAAATTGTATTTTTCTGTCGATAACTTGTAACAGAAATAAAAAAAGTTAACAATTCATTAACCTCTCTTTTAATTCTTTTTTATGTTCTCTAGATAATAAATTTGTCTTTTTACCACCAAAGTTAATCGTTGGATTAGATAAATTGACTGACTTAACATTCTTAAGATTAATAATACAACTTTGATGGGTCTTAAAAAATCTTAAATCATTTCCCAAACTTCTTTCAATTTGAAGAATACTTTTCTTTACCTTATAAGTATTTTGATGAGTAACAATAGAAGTATAATTGTCGTTTAGATTTTTCACAAAGTACAAAATATCTTGATAGGGTAGTCGAAGAATTTCTCCTTTAGATTGAAAGGAAAAACATCGATATGGTGTTGTTATATGATATGCCAGTTCTAAAGTCTCACGAAGTCTTTTTT
>JAAWDC010000056.1 GCA_022793565.1 Bacilli bacterium | reverse complement strand
TTTACAATTGTAAAAAATTGAGAGAACTTACTTTAAGTAATTTTGGCACATCCAATGTAACAGATATGGGTAGTATGTTTCATGGATGTTATGCTTTAACTGGTTTGGACTTAAGTAGTTTTAATACATCTAAAGTAACCAATATGTCTTATATGTTTTATGATTGTAATACCTTAACTGGTGTAGATTTAAATAATTTTAATACTTCTAATGTAAAAGATATGTCTTATATGTTTTGGCATTCTGGAGTCTTGGCTAGTTTAGATTTAAGGTCTTTTGATACCACTAAGGTAGAAAATATGGCATATATGTTTGCTGATTGTGTAGAATTATCAGTAGTGGATGTTAGTTCTTTTGATACAACCAATGTGAGAGATATGAATCATATGTTTTTTAATACACACTTAGTTAGTATAGATATAAGGAACTTTAATACAATTAATGTGACAAATATGGAAATGATGGTTCGAGCTTGTTGGTATTTGACCTCATTCTTACATAATTTAAATACGTCAAATGTAGTTAATATGAGTTCTATGTTTATGGATTGTCGGAGACTAGAAAATTTGGATGTTAGTGGTTTCGATACATCTAGTGCAACAACTTTGAAAGCGATGTTTAAAAATTGTGCAGCATTAAGAACATTAAATCTTCAGGGATTTGATACCAGAAATGTTGTAGCTATTGAAAGTATTTTTGAAAGTTGTTATTACTTAACTGCGACTCTTACTATTTCTAATCCTAATATAGAAACTTATGATGATATGTTTAGTAATCGTGCAGCGCTACGTGGTACTATTACATTAAATTATACTAGTGCTACTTCTGCTTTGGTAGATCAAATGATTGCTAATAAACCAGAAGAGTCAAACGTGGTAAAAGGTGTGTTAGTAGTTCAATAGCGTGGGGTTCTATAAGATAAGATTACTGAAAAAGTATACAATTAAATTGTAGAGACTATCAGTAGTCTTTTTTTATGATCTTATTTTGAGGCTTATAAAGATGATAGGATACATGGACATAGAGATATGCTTAGATGTTTAAGCTTTTATTCATGGAATGGGATGATGCAAAATTAAAAGGACTGCCACTTGTAGTTTACATGTGACAGTCCTTTACTTAGAAACTGTTTATAAGTTATTTAACTTTTATAATTCAGTTCATTTTAAGGCATATTTTTCTTAATTTTATATTTATGCTCCTAAATTTCCAGAATTTTGTAGATCTGATAAACTTGCTTCCATTTGACTTTGCATTTGTCTTGCACTGATATCTGCTTGTTGATAACTTTCAGCAACATATTGATCTAAGAAATCAGCGAATTTTCTGATTGCTTCAATAAATTTTGGAAAGTTAGCAGCAGCTTGATCGATTTTTTCGAAGAAAGCTAGGGAAGCAGCTACAGTTTTAAATTCTTCATTAGAGCAAAGAGTTTCAATTCTTTGTTTTGATGTTTGTAAATCATTTTCCATTTGATCTGCGTATTGTCTAAGCATATTAGCATTTGCTTGGGCTTCCGCAACTGAATATTTTAATCCGTTTTGCATTTCTATTCTCCTTTCTAATTTGCACTTAATTCCTGACTAGCTCTAGCGCGACGTTCTTGTTCTCTTTCGTCCATTAAATTTGCTGTTTGATCTAGAGTCGTTGCAATTATTCTAAGTGTTTCAGCTAATCTTAAAATTTCTGGTACATAATTATTTAGGGCATTTACATATGCATTTGCATCAGTTCCTTGCCAAGCAGTTTGTACTGTATTTCCGATATTTTGTACATTTTTAGCCCCAGTTTCAATATTAGTAGCGTCTACGTTTCGTACATCATTAGCTACTTGGCGTACAGCGCTACTACTAAATGAATAATCCATGGTTTTTCCTCCTTTATTATTTGATACAGATACTTTTCTATCTTTATCATTAATTTCATTATATATTACTTGTATTTTTTTGGTCAATCTTTTTGGCACTTTTTTACATAATTGTGAATCTTAATTTGTCTAATAAATTTCGGTTCGTTTTTTTTCTTTTTTTGTATAATATAAGAGAAGCAGAGCTTTCTTTTTTTTTTCGACAATTTTCTTGTTTTTTGTTTGGTATTTTTGTAGTAGGTGATCGAATTGAAAATGAATTTTATAATTTCTGTTATTTGCTCTTTGTTGCTTGGATATTTGTGTGCTACATTTTTGTTTCAATCTCAAAGATCTACATCTACTACTTTTCAAGATACTAATCAGGTTTATTTTTTACAGTATAGTGCTCCCGTAGGGAAAGAGGAAGTGCAAATTCCTTATAATCATCTTCTTGTAGAAGAGGGTGGACAAGATCATATTTATATTGGAATGACTACCTCCGAAGAGAATGCAAAGAAGGTACAACATGAGTATCAAAATTTAGGGGTCGAGCTCTCTATTCGTGAGGGAAAGGTTGCAAGCGAGGAATTCGTTAGCGAATTGGTTCAATATGATATTTTGTTGAGAAGTACGAAAACTAGTGAAGAAATGAACTCAGTTTTAGCAACTATTTTGTCTTCTTATGAGGAATTTGTTTTGCATCAATAGGAGGTGTTTTTTGAGAATTAAAGATATTCCAGCTCTCAACCGTCCCAGAGAAAGAGCGATACAAGATGGGATTCAATGTCTATCTTTAGAAGAATTACTTGCTATTTTAATTCAAAATGGGTCTAAGGGAATGTCAGCACGTGAGACGGCATTAGAAATATTAAGAAGATATCCAACATCTTCTGAAATCTTGAATCTTACTTTAAAGCAATTATTGGAAATTAAAGGAATTGGTCCTGCGAAAGCAGTAGAAATCCTCAGTGCTTTGGAACTTGGAAAGCGATTATATTTACAGATAGATCATCAAAAACGATTTTCTCTTCGATCTGCAAAAGATATTTATCTATATACAAAGCATTTGTTTTATGAAAAAAAGCAAGAATTCTTCTATTGTCTTTATCTGAATCCTCGGTGTGAGGTAATTGAAAGGAGATTATTATTTATGGGAACGATTAATCGTAGCGTTGTTCATCCAAGAGAAATATTTAAGTATGCATATTTAAGTAGTGCAAGTTCTATTGCTTGTGTTCACAATCATCCAAGTGGTAGTATCGAGCCGAGTATCGAGGATATTCGATTGACAGAGGCTTTAATACAGCTTGGAAAGTTAAATGCAATTCCAATTGTGGATCATGTAATTGTTGGGGATGAGCTTTATTATAGCTTTGCAGAGGATGGAAAAATATTAAATTTGTAGGAGAACATTATGAGAAAAAAACAGAGAAATCTTTTTAAAAAGAAAAAACGTTATTTATTTGTTTGGGTTATTGTTGTTGTTTTCCTTTTTTTGTTTTCTATTTTTTCCACAACTGTTCCTTGGCGAGGAGTTTTTCAAGATTTTAGTGTTGCAGTCGGGAGATTATTTGTGAAAGATCAAGTTCATTTAGAACGGTATGATCGTGAATTAATTGCATCTTTAAGAGAAGAAAATGAGGAGTTACGCAAGTTACTAGATTTTAAAACTTCTCTGGTCGATTATGAAATGATTCCTTCTTCAGTAATCTATAGATCTTCTGCTTTTGAAGACACGATAATTATAGATTGTGGTGAAAAGGAAGGAGTATCAGTTAATATGGCAGTAGTTACTGAGCAGGGATTGATTGGGAAGGTAGAAGAAGTATATAGTCATTCCAGTCTTGTTCGATTGCTTACAGATTCTATTAAAAGTAGTAAAGTTGCAGTTTCTATTTTTTCTAATGAAGAAGAGTTTCATGGCATTTTAGATGGCTATGATCCTACTTCTAAGACGTTTTCTGTTACTAGTATTCAAAATATAGAAACTTTAGAAATCGGTAGTAGAGTTGTTACGAATGGATTGGGTAGTTTATTTCCGAGTGGGATTTTTGTAGGAACAGTTTCTGAAGTTACGACCGATACTTTAGGGGTTTCCTTGGTTATGAAAGTTCAATCTTCTGTTGATTTTTACCAATTAGGATATGTTTTTGTATTAGGAAAGTGAGGATAAAATGGTTCTTTTTGGTTATTTTTTAGATTGTTTTTTGGCACGTTTTTTGATAGGTACTTATTTTCGACCATGTTTTGCTTTTGTTTTTTCTTTTTTTACTTATACTCGTGAAAAGAACTTTGATCATTTTCTTTATAAAATAGGAATTCAATGTTTTTTAGCATTTTTATTTTTTCATCAAAATTTTCTTTTTGATTTTTCTTATTTTATTCTTTTTTACACTTTGTTCTTTCTCTTCTTCTTTCGAATTGAGTCTAAAAAACAATTTTTGTTTTCTTTCATTCTTTTTTTCTGTGGATATTATTTATATGGAGGAATTTTCTATTTTCTTATTCAAAAACCACTTCCTTTTGGGAAATGGATTCAGATGATTATATCGTCTATCCCAATGAATTTAATTTTTGCTTTTCTTTTTTCTATTTTTTGGTCTAAGTTTGAGAAAAGAAGAATATAAATTAATGGGTGGAACTTATGAATGAGTATAAGTCAGTAGAGAAGTATTTAAATAAGCAAAAGGGAAAGAAAACTTCTGAAGATCAATTTCGTTCTCGCTTTCTTAATTTTTGTAATCGTGCGTTGGTCTCTGGAATTTTATTATTATCAGTACTTTGTATTATTAAAATGCATCCAGAAAGTAAAAAGGAAGTATATAAATTTATTTACAGTCAGAACTTTTCTTTTGCCCCTTTTCAAGAGTGGTATCAAAAGTATTTTGGAAACTTATTTCCAGAAGAATTCTCTCCAAAACTTCCAAAAGATCAAATGGTATTTCAGGAATCTTTTGTTTATCAGGAGAAAAAAGAGATTGAAAATGGAGTTCGAGTTTCTGTTGGTAAAGGGTATTTAATGCCATCCTTGGAAAGTGGATTGGTAGTATTTATGGGGAATAAAGATGGGTATGGTGAGACATTAATTATTCAGCAGATGAATGGGGTAGATGCTTGGTATGTAGGACTTACTCCAACTGATTTAAAGCTTTATGATTATGTAGAAAAGGGAAGTTTACTTGGGGAAGTGAAGGAAAAAGATTTGGATTTATATTTTCAAAAAGAAGGGGAATTTGTTGATTATAAAGAGTATATTTCTTAAAATTTCGATTCACCCTTTGTTTTATTTTTTTCTTCTTTTATCAGCATTGACTGGTTCTTTTCGAAAGATGATTTTATTTACTTCTTTAATTTTAGTTCATGAATTAGGTCATTTTTTAACTGCTTATTTTTTTAAATGGGGTGTTGTAGAAATTCGGCTATATCCATATGGTGGATGTAGTCACTTTCAAGTAGATTTAAATCGTTCTAGTTTAGAAGAATTCTTTGTACTTATTATGGGGCCTATTCTACAAATTATATTTACTTATTTTTTAACCTTTTATCTTCGAGATAGGGATATATTGTTTTTAATTTCTAGTAGTAAGTTATTATTGTTATTTAATTTGTTACCGATTTATCCACTAGATGGTGGAAAACTATTATTTTTAGTTTTTAGTTTTTTATTTTCTTATTATTCAGCATTAAAATATACTTTTTATAGTAGTTTCTTTTTTTATTTTGTTCTTTTGTTTTTCTTTCTTTTTGTTTATAATTCTGTTCTTTGGCTTTTCTTATTTTTTACTTTATTTTTTAGAGTATGGGAAGAGGAGAGGAAAGGGAATTATTTATATGAGAAGTTCTTATTGGAACGTTATTTAAATCAATATACATTTCATAAGAAGAAAGTTGTTGTTTCTCCGTTTGATATGAAGAAGGGATATTTTCACTTTTTTTCGTTACGAGGGAGGTTACTTTCTGAGGATCAATATTTAAAAATGTATTTTTCAAAATCGGTGATTTAAGTTTCTTTTTGGTTATTTATTATAATAATTATTGCTAATATTGCTAAAAGTTGGAAATTGTGATATTATATGCACAGTTTAAAGGGGGACTGTGATGGAAAATCATAATATAGTAAATTTGTTTGTTCATATGAAAAATATTCCCACGAAGATTGCTGTTTCTTGGCGTCGCAAGCTTCATCCTATTATTTTGGGACAGATGCCAAGTCGAAGAACATTTGATTTAAAGTTACTAAATGAGAAACCTAAGATTGATGGTCCTGTACTTTATATTGTTTCTCATGCAACAAGTCATGATGCACCAATTTCATGTGAATTAATAGAAGATCATTTTTATGTTTTGATTGGGAAACAAAAGTTAGAAATTATGGATTATATCTTTTTCTTTCTAAATGGCTTTTTTAAAGTTGATAGGGATAATGAAAAGAGCGAAAAGAAAGTATTGAAACAGATGGTTCACAAGTTGAAGAATGGAATTGATGTAGTTGTTTTTTCAGAACAAACATGGTGTACAAAAGCCAGTTCACCAATTAATCATTTGCGTCGTGGATGGGTAAAGGTGGCAAAACAGGCTAATGTTCCTGTTATTCCACTAGCACTTGAATATTATGAATATACGGATAATATTTGTTATGCAAAGTTTGGGGATCCTGTTTATATTCAATTATCGGATGATATTATTCAGAAAAATGACGAAATGGAAGATATACTTGCGACTTTAAAATTTGATATTTGGCAACAGTTTCCAATG